>JAJYJL010000346.1 GCA_021789565.1 Acidobacteriota bacterium | reverse complement strand
CCCGCATCCGTCACACACCATTCTTGTCATTGATGATTCCTCCTTTTTGTGGATATCAGTCTATCTGGGTCCCACGCGAACACGAACGGACCGATACGAAACCCCTTGCTCTTATCTTGGGAACAGTGTTGGGAACAGTGTTGGGAACAGTGTTGGTATAACTAGCTATTTTGTCACTCGTTATTGCAGCTGCCACGATATCACTCGATTGTATTTCACTCATCGGTTTCCTTCTCATCAATCCACGCAAGCGATAACTCCTCAAGCGGGATCTCTTTGTCTCTCGCTTTTTGGAGCACCCACAGTTTCCCTTGTTTCGTTCGAGCGCACCAAAGAAGCAATCTCAGTCCTCGGACCAGTTTGTTTTTTTCGCCTTCGGTCATTCCATTCCCTCCCATGGTTTCCCCGTCACGACGTACTCGGCTACCTTCCATGCAAGTTCACCTTGCGCTCCTTTGTACGCATATACCGCTTCGGTCCAGTCCCCTGTCTGCCAGTAGAGTGATGCAAGAAGTCTTAAGGCAACTCGTGTGCTGGTCACGGGATCATAGGGGTCGATCGGTTTACCTCCGTTGAAACGCATGACGAAATCATGCCCGAATCTTGTGTTCAATCCCCACCAACCGAGGCTCCATGACTTCGTTGCGGGCTCCCAGGCTTTGGCGTATCGGTAGTTAGACGACTCGCTGTAGCGCAGCCGTTCGGCAACCCCAAACGGGATACCAAGCTCTTGCGCCTGCACTTGGGTGCAGTAGTCGATGAAGTCATTCGGGCTCAGAGCGGGTAGCTTCGCTGTAGCGAGAGCGAACAGGATCACGGCTGCTTTCCTCAAGCTTGGACCTTTCTAAAACACCGATCATACATCACTATTGATCCGGCAACTGCAACGTTGAACGATGCCGTATTGATAGACCGTAATGAAATCACCTTGTTGCACATTTTCTGAATCTCTTCCGGAAGACCGTGATCCTCTGCCCCAAGCAAGTAGATCGCCCGTTCTGGATGTTCCCATTGATCAAGCGCTATGCCGCCCATTTCTATTCCGATTAACAGGCAATCGTATGGCCGCACTGATAGAAATTGTTCTATCGTTTCGTAACATCGAAGTGGGATATGACGCCACGCCTTGAGAGTATCGGAAGATTGTTTGTGATATCTTGCTCCAATTGTGAAGATACCGGAAGCCCCCAGTTGATTAGCGCTTCTCCACAGAGTACCGATATTTGTTTCGGTTTTTGGGTGATATACCCCAACTTCGAAGTATCCTCGGTTCATGTTTTCCTCAACTCGGTTTAGCTTCCTTGTCCGCTGCGTCTGCCAATTGTAGCAGAGCGGCGGCTATTTTGCGAGTCATTTTTACTGTCATGCTGGAATTGGCGAGTGCAGCCTGCACCGCTCCATCTCCAAACGTTCGGCCCGTGAATGCGTTCGCATGGTCAGCCTGTACAAAAAATCGTTTCTTCATCACTCGCCTCCTTTTGCTACCTTCCCGCGTTCGTAATCCTTCAGCAATTCAGCAGTCCGCTGCTTGTATAGCTCTGCCATGTCGAGATAGTCGACGGCTTTAAGACGCGTGGGCACATGAGCCTTTGCCATTAGTTCATCGACTACTGTTTGTCCATACTCCGCAAGCATGCGCTTGAGATACGCGGGCCAATTGCCTTTGCGCGGCCCGTTGCATCGGTAACATTGCGCATGTACTCCACGTTCATCCCAAAGGTTTTCACCGGATCGATTCGGTACGAAATGTCCCGCCTGTAGCGACTTGAAAGAGTAACGAAAGTTACACGTGTAGCAACTTCCGTTATCTGGTTCGCCTGCCGTAAGCAAGCAATCCCGCGTCCGAATGAATATCGAGAACGCTTTCCACGCCTTGGCCTTCGCTGCCTTCTGAGTAGGCCTGCGCTTCATTCCTTCACCTCGATCCGCTTGCCGCAGCCGGAGCACATTGGCGATAGCTCACTGGGAAGCTGATGCGTGATGCGCCCGTCGCACGCCCTTTTATGCTTCGGAAAGTAGTCTCCGTTTGAGTCAATGTAACTTTACCCGAGTAACCGCAATTCTCGCATCCGGCCAAAACCGTGTATGTGTCTTTCGTTTCTGTTTTATCACTCACGCCTTCTTCTCCTCTGCGCTCGCACGAGAGCGAGTTGATGGGCTTTCAATCCATTTAGGCAGATCAGGTAATGGAATCGTTGTACCGCGTAATTCATGTGTGCAGTCTGACAGATATTCGATTTGGCCGTTCTTCACGAAAAGATGGCATGTCCATTCTACGGCATCAACGAGTTTTCCGTCAGCCCGAATAGTAAGCTTTCCGTTCGCATCACGCGGAGCATTGTCGGGGTTCCACCCCGGAGGCATTCTCCAATGCGGGAGATAACGGAGACTCGGAAAAAATGTTGGACATTCGGGGTCGCCACTCATCTGCCAATCCTTCGTGAAATAATGGACTTCTTGGCAGCCTGGGCACCAAAACATGTATCGTCCGTCTACATCAAACTCAAATCGCGCCATTCCCTAACCCTCCTTGCGCGGGGCGAGCGCGCGAATTGCGTTTGCAGCAGCATTGAGTAAATAGCAATCGTGCATGAGCTTTTCGACAATAGTCGTCTGCCCGGCGATATCTTCCAGATCGCTCGCTTCAATGTCCCTGGCATCTGCAAGGTTCCGTAGTACCTGTTCGCACCGCTCCACCACCTCAGCCGTGTGTGCGTCGAGCGCGGCGGCGGGAATGTAGTGTACCCCCCTGTGACGACATTGTGAGTCTTCAATAAGCACGAATCTTTTGCAGATTCCACACCAGTAGGCCGGTTGTTCACTCGCCATCGGGGGCGCCTCCCTTTTCCCAATCTGCAAACTGGCCCCAATCGGAATACGGCCTTGGAGTGTTGTGGATGACGCATACTGTTGTACCATCTGTGTGACGATATTCCATGGGTTCACATCCGGCGAGTACCACGCGTCCCCCGCTGAATTTAGGGCGCCCTTCAAGTGGCTTCAGACAATTCGTACAGCTTGATTTCAACGGTCTCCACGGGTACTCACTCATCGCTTCCTCCTTTCGCCGGGAGCGCGCGGATTTCGCGGGTTATGTCATCAAGCATCGATATGTCGGCGAGCAGCCGATCAGCTTCGTCAGTGTCGGCGTCCAATTCTGTGTAACAGCCATACATGTGTTCGCTGTGAGCTTTCACGACTCCCGCGCACCGCTCGATCGCGAGTTTCACGAGTACATCCGTTCCCGCCGACGTGATCCCGTGCTGTTGCTTCTCGTATTCAAGATCACCTTCCAGCTCCTTGATCGTCGCTCGGGCGGCGTCGAGTTCGCGCTGCGGGCAAAGATGTAGCTCACCCGGCTGGATCTCGGGCGGATCGTCCTGGGTTGATTCCTCAAGCTGCCGGATTGCCACGACAACCGCTTCCACTGGGCCTCCCGCGTCCCGCCACTCGCTGAGCGCAGTAGCAAGACTCTCACTCGCTTCTCTCTTCGTCATCTCACGCCTCCTACTCCCCTCGTAATATCTGCTCGCGCTGAGCAGCAAGCATCCTACCGTACTCATGCTTGCTTAATTTGATCATAGAGTATTCACCTTTCCGCAATGTACGCACTTGAATCTACGTCGGGCTTCGAGCGCCTTTAGGTTCTCTTTCAGCATATCAACTTTGAATTGCACGTCTCTCTCAAAACGTGACCATTTGAGCAAGTACCAAATCGGATCAAGCGCAACATGACAATCAGCGCAATAGATCAACCACTCAGATTCGGACACCTCGATGTTAACGTGATCGCATTCTTTCTGCTCGATTTCTTTTCGACGTTCGGCGAACGACAGAATGAAGCGAGGTTTACTGTTTAGTGTTTCCATCGTTTGGCCCGCGCTAACGTGCTTTCCAACTGAGCTAACGGCTCAGCAATCTCCTTCGGTATTTGAGCGACCGGAGCCGCTTCAAGCGGCGAGCTCCGGGAGCGTTCTTCGTCCTCGTCTTTCGCAATCTTCTCTTTTTTTTTCTTACTCTTCTCTAGATCTAACTCTGTGTTACCTTTTGTTACATCACCGTTACCAAGTAACGCCCTTGCTCTTCTGGCTCTGAATGCCCTAACTCGTTTGGCTGACGTACTTTCTGACCCTATCATCTCGTGAATAGACTCAATCCAGATGTCTCCGTTGTCGCACAGTGTGATCATTTTGTGCAATTGAAACAGCTGAATCGCGCTCTTGACTACGTCGATATCCGTGTCAGTTACGATAGCGAGCGTTTCGGGACTGTACGGAATATCCTTCTTGTAACGGAGCAATCCGGGTTCGCTCTGCTCGATCGCTTTCAACAAAAGCTTGAGCCAAAATACCACGTACTTGTCTCCGTTTGGTTGCGCCTGAATGACCCTGATATCGTCAGTAGCAAAGAACTTTGTTTGAAGCTTGAGCCAGAAGTAACGATCCGCCATTAGCTGCTCCAACAAAAAAGGCTTGACTCTGGTCGGCCCCGCTGCCAAGGGTTCGGTGTGTCGGCACCGAATACCAGAATCAAGCCTCTTTCGCACTGCCGACACAATGCTTTCAAGAATCATAATGCCCCTCTCAGCCCTTGTCAAGCGCCGTGCTTCGGGTTGGATAACGCCGCTGGCCGGTAGCGGCTATTTGTGCGTGTACGTCTACAGTTCTCGCGCCGACCTCATGAGGCTTTTGCTCACTCATGCGAGCGAGCTTCTAATTCCTCGTACTTGCGCTTCCACTCGCAGCCCTCTTCGACCGCGCGCAGAAGCTTGGATTTCAAATCCTTGATCTCTTCGTCCTGCTCGTTCAATCGAGCTATCGGATCGACCGCCTCATCTTTCTCCATGTCGATCACCATGCTCAAGTGAACATGATACCGCTTGTTCATCGTATCCCCTCCAACAAATCCTCAACATCGGCCCCGCATTCGATACAGGCTTGAAGCGATCCGTCAATCAGCGCCGATATCTCCGTCATGTCGTAGATCGTCGTTGATTTGAGATACCAGTAGCTGCCGTCAATCAGCACGAATCGCCCCTTGCTCCAATCGGGAGGCTTGAACCCTTCGACGTACTGCATTCGCTCACCGTGCAACCATTTCAACTCAGTCTTTGCCGCCTCTTTGTTGTAGCCGTTGGCCTTCGCGTATCGCTCGACCACAACGTGGAACAGCTTGAAAGCGCGTTCGAACGGCCCCTCCGGTCGCGGTGCGGTGTCCTCAAAGATTATGGTACATGCTTCCCCGTCGCCGTGCTTCGCTTTCATCGCTCGAAGCTTCCCAGGTTCCAGGTTGCGTATCTGCCCGTCTTTGAAGACACCAGCGCACGTGACTTTCATGTCACGGGCTCCAAGTTGCGAGCTCCGATCTTTCGAAGCTCGTCCACTGCCTGCTCAAGCTCGGCAAGGAACTTCACGACTTCCGCGCGAGCCTCTTTGAGAAACACTTCGTCACGATGAACGCGAACCACGAATAGCTGCAAACCTTCCGGCAACCTGGGATCGAAGCTTGCGAAGTCCCACCAGTCCCGGTCACAGCACTCCATAGCCCACTGCATCTGAGGGTAGTATTTCGAGTCAGCCTTTCCAGATCGCATGGTCTCGATATGCGTTGCGGTGGTCGGGCACTTGATCTCAAGTCCTCCGTTGTCGCCAACGAGCCCGTCAGGAGAAGCCCCGGTATCCGAAATGTCGGGATGCCTGATAAACCCGACTTCCTGCACGAGCACCCCGGTCGTTGCTTCGTAGGCCGATCGGGCGAACGGCTCCTGTTCGATTCCCCATTCCATTTCCTTTGACGTGAAGTGGGGATACGGCACTCCTGTAAGCCGCTCGCAAATCAACTCGGCCATGTAGTTTTTCCGAGATGCCGAGTAGCCGCTTTTGACGATAGCGAGCACGTCGGACAATCGAGATGCCGTCACGCATCCAAGCCTGTCCTGAATCCATTGCTCCGTGCGCTGCTCGTCGCTCATTTGCTCAATTCCTTCTTCCGTTTGTCTTTCTCGCGCGAAATGATCTGACGGCCTTCGTTGTCGAGCTTTTGGTACAGCAGCTTGAAATCCGCTGCGAGCTCGTCCATGTCCTTCGCTTCACGAATCAGCGCGACCTCGGCGGCGTACTTCACACCGTCCTCGAACGTGAGATTTCCGTCAGTGTCTTCGTCTTCAACTGTGATTCCGAAACCGGCCAGAAACGTGTACCTGTGGCCATAGCTCGACATAGCTCCGGCAACCTGGATCGGGTTCATCTGCGAAGTACCGTCGAGCTTTGGAAGATCGAAGGTGATCTCCTCAGTATGCCCAAATCCAGAAACATACATGAGGCTTTGTTTTCCGCCGCCATCTAACGACTTCTCTTTCCCCCAGCGGAACGAAAAACCGTGCTTTGCGATTGTAGGGCCGTAGGCATTCACAAGCACCTCGATGGGTGCGTATTTGTAGTTGTGGCCCTGCTTTACGCGCTTGGCGTGGATCTCCGTGAAATCGCGTTGCATCTCCGCGAAGTGCTCGTCAAACGAGAGCTTAGCTTGCCGTTCCTGCTCCGCGTTGCGCATGTCGATTAGCCTTTGCATCTGGTCCAGGCTCGCTCCCTGCTTGAGCACTTCCAGCAGAAAGGCGTCCTTTGGATCGATCGCCGGTGACTGTACCTTCGGAGTCCGAGGCCTACGCACTGCTACATCCTTAACTTGGATCGACGTTGCTTTCATTGATCACTCCCTCCTTGAGATTCGCCTCAAGCTGCCGCAGCCGCGTGAAAATGGACTCGGCAACATTATGGCCGATTGCTTTGTGCGACAGAGCACCCGACACGCAAAGTTCAATCTGCTTCACAAGATCGCTGATTCGCGCGTATGTCTCGGCGTCATACGTTACCGTCGTCTTACCGGGCATCGTCTACCTCCGTACCGATCTGAGACCATGACAGAATCTTTGTCGATCCGCCCTTGATGTTGAACCACATCGACAAGCCCTTGTCGGGAAGCACGCTGAAACACTGCTTCCACGGCAAATTTCGGCATGGCCGAATGCGGCCCCACTTCTCGACCGCGGCGACGTAGAGCATGGTTTCCTCGAATGTCAGCGCTGTCAGCGAATAGAACTTGTCTTCCTGCTTGCGGTGCACGATAGCCGAGGCTATGAGCGCTACGAACGCCAGCCCGAGCACCGCGCCCTTTATTGCCAGGGGAGACCAGATCACGGCTTGCGCCATGAGCATAGCAGCCGAACCCAACAGCACCCACGGCCACGGTCGGTAGATCGTGCGATAGATCCGTTTCACAGATGCGGTCATGATTTGCCCTTCTCTGAGCTGCCATCCACAGTGTAGCAGCGAGCCCATGTCTGAGCCGTCACGCGCTGGTACTCGGCCCACGCAGGAGCCTCCACGCTATCGTACTCGGCCCACGCAGGAGCCGTCACGCGCTCGTACTCGGCCCGCGCAGGAGCCGTCACGCGCTCGTACTCGGCCCACGCAGGAGCCATCACGCTATCGTACTCGGCCCGCGCAGGAGCCATCACGCTATCGTACTCGGCCCGCGCAGGAGCCATCACGCTATCTCGCTCTGCCCGCGC
>JAJYJL010000345.1 GCA_021789565.1 Acidobacteriota bacterium | reverse complement strand
CGGATTGCCGCCCATCAGCATCAGCTCCTAAGGCTCGACTTTGAAAAACCTGCGCCAGCCTCTTCCAAGACCACTGCCTTGCTGGCGCGAAGCTTCGCGCGCTGGGCTCCCAAGCTCAACGCGCTTATTATCTCAGATTACCGCAAAGGCACGGTCCAAAACGAGCTGGGTGAGCAAGTTTCAACGATTGCGCGACAGCGGCGGATTCCTGTGTTCGTGGATCCCAAACCCGAAAACCCGGAAATCTGCCGCCACGCCACCGCTGTCACTCCCAACCTGCATGAGGCGGAGTTGATGGCGGGACGTCCCATGCGCGACCGCGCGAGCCTGGAAGCCGCGGGACGCCAACTGCTCGCTGTGCTGGATTGCTCCTACCTCCTGATCACCCGGGGCGCGGAAGGCATGACGCTGTTTGAAAAGGGCGGCGCGGTTCACGAAATCAAGAGCGAGGCCCGGCCCGTCTACGACGTGACTGGCGCCGGCGACACTGTGCTCGCAGTCCTTGCTCTTGCTTTCAGTTCGCGAGCTCAGATGATTGACGCGGCCAGGCTTGCCAATATTGCAGGCGGGCGCGTGGTGCTCAAGTTTGGAACGGCTGAAATCAGCGCGCAGGAACTCATCCGGGCCGTCAACGACGGCGACTGACAATCCGCTCTGCGCTGTCAGAATGGCGAGTACGCAAGCCCTTTTGTTTTGCGGTCTACCACCAGGGGCAGCGCCGGGGTTTGATTGTTGATGGTAACAATCACGATGACCAGGGCGCTTCCTTTGGATTCCGCCCCGAGAATCTTGAACTCGTGAATCTTTCCGTAGTCGCCCTGCGGTCCCCAGTCGTGCAGAAAATCGTCATAGCTATAGTCCGGCGCGGGCTGCCACAGCTTGTAGGCCTGCTGGTAATTCCCATCTTTGAGCTGCGTCAGGAAATTCGCAACGGCGCGCTTTTCCGGCAGGTCGTGGAACGCAAAAAAGCCGATTACTCCAACCACAACAACAATAGCAGCCAGCAAGGGCCAGTACTTGCGAATTCCGGTTTTCGGTTTGGGAGCTTCAGAATCAAAGAGCATAGCTGTTACGACGTGTCACGCGCAAAACATGCCGAGAGGGTGTTTCCCGCGCGAAAATCTTCCGCTGCCTGCAAACATAGACACCGGAGACACTCTTTATGTTCCCCAAAAGCCTGAATATAAAAACTATCACATTCTTTACGATGCACAAAAGGGCCGCGGCGATAGTCGCGCGCGAAATAGAACACTTGCCCTGCCGAATCATTGCGCCGTCCAACCGCCGTCAATCAGGATGTCGGTTCCAGTGATAAACCCTGCTGCCTCCGAGCAGAGAAAAACGGCCAGGGGGCCGATCTCCTCCACTTTGCCCCATCGGCCCGCTGGAATTTTGGAAATAAACTCCGCGTTGCGCGTGGGGTCCTGGATCAGGATGGTATTCATCTCCGTGGCAAACGGGCCGGGGCTGATGGCATTGGCGGTGATGCCGTGCGGAGCAAGTTCCAACGCCAGGGCCTTGGTCATTCCCAGCAGGCCGGATTTGCTGGCGCAGTACGCCGTCCGGTGTGCCAGCGCAACGTGCGCCATAGTGGAAGCCATGTTGATGATGCGCCCGAATTTCTTCTCAGTCATCCCCGGCACAAATGCGCGGGTGCAGAGGAAGGCGCTGTCCAGGTTGGTCTGTGTCACAAGGTGCCATTCTTCCAGTGAAAACTCGTGCAATGGCTTGCGCAGGTTGACCCCTGCATTGTTGATCAGAATGTCAGGAGCACCGGCAGCGTCACGGACATTCCCGGCCATCCGGCTCACGTCCGATTCGTCGCGGACATCTGCAACAAAAGCGTGTGATCTGTAACCCGCAGCTTCGATCTCCGCCTTCACACTTTCCAGCATTTCTGCGCTGCGCGACACCAATGCAACCGTTGCGCCAGCCTGAGCCAGAGCGATTGCCATTTGTTTCCCCAGGCCTTTGCTTGCCCCTGTCACCACGGCTACCCGGCCCTCCAGCGAGTGATTTACCATTGCTTTCTCCTCGCACAAAAATTATCACAGCCCTGCCGTTTGCGCGCCACATCTCACCTGCGCTCCGGATAAGCGTCCACCTTAAATCCCGGGACCTTGCATCCGTAGCCTATGCGCAGAAGATGAGACCCTCCAAGACGCGCCTGACTTGGCGAGCGCCCTAAGCATATCCTTCATCTCCTCGTGCATAATATAGGCAGTCCGACCTTCGCGGAGTATGGGCGCTGTGTTCAGACGGGCGTCGCTGGCAGGAACCGCACGGAAGACAATCGGACCATGAACATAGTTTCCCTCCGGGTTATAGAAGAAGCGGACCGCGGTCGCTTTGTTTACTGGGCAGGAGAGCAACCACGTGCCGCCTGGCCCAACGTCACTGCGCACTCCGGCAACGCTAGCGCATATTGCAAGTGCCAGCCCAAGCGCCCCAACTGCAGGCTTTCTACGCAACATTGGCAATCGCTTTACACGGCACCCGTCTTGCGTGGGCGTTTTTCACTCGTCAATCTTGCCACTACGCTTCCACGTAGGTTTCGCCGCCCAGCAGCGTTTTGATTCGCGAAAGGCCTTTGGAGCCCGCCGCGAGCAGGCAGAGAGCGGCCAGAACGGGGCACACCCCAGCGACGATGATGGCGGGTCCAAAAATTTTTTGCGGCCCCAGGATCCATCCGGTAATGATAGGGGCCGCGGCGCCGGCCGCGACGGAGATCGTGTTGAGGAACCCCACCGCCCTTCCCACCAGATTTTTTGGCGATGCGTGTTGTGTCATGGTCCAGTAGGTGGAGTTGCCGATGCCGGTGGCGCACAATGAAAACGCCAGTACGGGAAGCGACCAGGAACGGTCCGTAACCAGCAGCAGAAGAATGGCCCCCGTCCCGATATAACCGACGACGGCGAACCACAAGCGCGCGCGGAACACTCCAATCCGGGCCGCCAGCCTGTCTGCCACTGCTCCCGCGATGACGTTCACAATGGCCATGGCAAAGAGCGCCGAAGAAAGTATCCGCCCCATTTCAAGTGTCGAGAAACCGCGCGAAAGGACGAGGTAACTCGGCACCCAGGTCAGAACGAAGTACCAGTAATAAGAGGACAGCAGAATGGCCACCGCCATGGCCCAGAAAGTACCGTTGGTAAGCAGCATCCGCCAGGTCCACCGCCGGGGCACGGCCACTTCCTCGGCCGCGCGGGCCGCCTGGCGTTCCGCGCCAGTGCCGTCTGAGGGGGCGGCAAAGAGCCAGCACGGCACCCAGACCAACGCGCCCAGACCCGTGATAGCAAACATCATGCGCCATCCGAATTTGTCCAGCAGGACAGCTCCCACCAGCACGCCCAGCGCAGGTCCGACGTTCTGGCCCGCAATATAGACGGCCGTCGGCATCCCCTGTTCCTTGCCGGAATAATTGCTTCGGATGAAGGATATGCTGGCCAGGGGAGCAATCGATTCCGCCAGACCCAACACCAGGCGCAGGCCGATCACGTCGCCCGGTCCGCGGCTGAGAGCGATTGCAGCCGAGGCCAGCGACCACGCCAGGAATGCCAGCGTGTAGGACCATCGGATGCCGAACCGGTCAACCAGAAGCCCGGCCGGGATCTGAAACACCGCGTAGGTCCAGAAAAAGGCGGAGAGCAGAACGCCCATTGTTTCCGGCGTGATGCGGAAATCTTTCATCATTGCTGGCGCCGCAATGCTGAGATTGCCGCGATCAACGTAGTTGATCATGATGGCGATAAAGACGAGCGCGAGTAGAATCCATCGGCGGCGGGTCATTGCACTGGACCGCCTTTCACCGAGGGCACTGCCGGCCGCAATTTCGAGAGCCATCCATCAAATTCACGGCTGGAGAAAAGGCATATTTCAGGCCTGCGGGTCTGGAGCTCAGTCAAACGCATGTTCTCTCCTGGAGAGGGTTACGCGAAGCCAGCATTGTAGCGTCTATACCCCCATGAAGCGACAAATTCCTGCCGGCGCACACGCGTCGCCCGGAGGAATCGCAAAAGATGGTCATCAGTTCTTATGCTGCCCCCACAAGGGCGCAGGAGCGAGGAGGCGGCCCTGCGCGGCAACTCCGGGAAGCCAGGCCGGCCGTCAGGCCAGGCTGAGTTTAAAGACGACCGCATAGTCAACTGCTGGTTTTTGCCGAGGAAGTTCGATCTTCAAGCCCTCGCCATTCTGATGCCAGTGGAGTTTTTCCGGCGAGCCCAGCAGTTCAACGCGGGCCACTTTGCCCGGCCGGGTGGAAGCCGCGGCACCGAACGAACTTAGCAGCACGGCCTGCTCCGGCCAGCCGAGCGCGAAGGCGTAAACCACCGTGTTGGCCTTGTTCTGCGTATAACGAATGTCACGGCCGTCGAGTTCCTTGGCGGACTTGCTTCCCTGGAAAGATCCACCCTTGATCATGTGCGGTCCCTCGCCAAAGACTTTCCAGGGGCGGGTGGAGTAGACGGCTTCGCTGTTGATCTTGAACCATTCCCCGATCTTTTGAAGGATCAGTTTTTCCTTGCGATCAATCGTGCCATCGGGCTTGCCCGGGATGTTAAGCACGAAGGTGCCGTTCTTGCTGATCGAATCCACCAGCCAGTGGATAATCTCACGGGGTTGCATGTAGCCGCCATACTCGCCCCGACGGTTGAACAATTCGCGCTGGTAATGCCATTGCCCGATGCAGGTCTCAGACTGCCAGGGATACGGCAGGATCTCGGCGGCAAGGCCGCGCTCGATGTCGGCTACCACCGCTTTGGCCAGATGCGGCGGCACGTTCTTGATGTTGATGACGCTTTCCAGTTTGCCGCCGTTGAGGCGCAGGCTGTTGTTGTAGTAATAGGCGCCGATATTCATCCCGCCCCAGCCCAGCGGGAAGAGCGGGTTATCGAAGTAAAGCAAGTCTGGATTGTGTTGGTCTATCAGGTCGCGAGTGCGGTCGTAAAAATTCTTGACGTAGGAAATGTCCGGCAGAGCGTCATAGGGATGCTTTGGGGCATAGAGCTGCTGCGGGTCGTACCCTTCCCACCACTGGCCGCGGCCAGCGGCCAGGGTCAGGCGGCCGTCATAGGAGCGCCCGGCCAGCGGGCCTGTAGCATCAGCGCCGTGGCTGGTCTGGAACCACCACCAGTTCCGGCCCTGGTGCACGGTGACGCCAAAGCGCAGGTTGCGCTTGCGCGCCTCTGCCGCCCAAGTCCCGATCACATCACGGTGCGGCCCCAGGTTGGCCGCGTTCCAGGAGTGATATTTGGAATTCCAGTTATCAAAACCGTCGTGATGATTGGCCAGGGCGACATAAAAGCGCGCGCCGGCGCTTACATAGAGGTCCATCAATTCCGAAGGCTGCCAGTTCAGCAGCGTCCACTGAGCGCAGAGGTCCTTGTAACCGAATCGCGACGGGGGACCGTAATGGACCTGATGGAATTTATTCTGCTTTGAGCCTTGCATGTACATGTTGCGCGCATACCAGTCGCCGTCTTCAGGGACACACTGGGGGCTCCAGTGGTTCCAGATGCCGAACTTGGCGTCGCGATACCATTCGGGACATTCGTACTGAAGCAACGAATCCCAGGTGGGCTGATAAGGTCCTTCGCCAGCCAGTCCGGGGATCGGCGAATTCATAGGAACACCGTCATGCGAGCCGCCCGGCACTGGCAAATCGGGTGGGTTGCCCCAACCTTGGGGCTTCCAGTTCTGGTTGTCCAGTTTTTCGGACACGATGTGGCCATCGCGCAAGGCATAAAAAACGCGTTCGTTCTCAGGAGTCGCGCAGAATTGATCGTAGTCCTGAGTGTAATGATCGAATCCTTCAGCCGCCGCCTGAGCGGGGAGTGAGGGAGAAGAGCCAGTTGCGAGTGAACTTGAACTATTCAAAGGCCATAAAGCCGAACCGGCGGCCATGCCACCGAGAAGATGAAAGAATTTTCTTCGCTCCATTAGAAATGTCCCCTTTTGCGCGAGAAGCGTGATTGCTGCCAATCATCCGGCGGCATTGTTGGTATCACACGCTCGTTGGGACAGTCAAGGAGACGTTTTGCAAGAAACCTTTGCAACGGGCATCCTGCATTGTAAAATCGCTCGCGCCGGGTTGCGGGAAGGCCAACTTCAGGTCAGCGCGTTGAGTTGGTTTCCGGGAAAGAACGCCAGCCCTCAACCCTGGAAGGAGGTCTACATGAAGGGCCGCAAAGGAAGAAGCATCGGGCGTCGCGAGATGTTTCGAATCATGGGCGCCGGAGGAGCAGCAGCGTTTTCATCCCCGCTTGGCGCAGCCGGTAAGGCACAGCAGAATGATGCAACCCGTCAGGCGAGCTTGACGGCCTGGAGTGAAGTAAACGAATTGGACCGCCAGCGGAGCCGTTTACTGCAGGAGAGAATGAGCTGGTGGATGGGCGCCCGGTTTGGAATGTTCATTCATTGGGACCCGTCGTCGCTGGCCAGCGTTGAGATCTCCTGGCCGATCATGCGGCCGGGCCCCAAGTGGAATATTACGCAAGAAGAGTACGAAAACCTCTACAAGAGATTTAATCCTGTGCACTATGATCCCGACGCCTGGGTGGAACTGGCTAAGGCGGCAGGCCAGAAGTACATCGTCTTCACGACCAAGCACCACGATGGCTTCTGCATGTTCGATTCGTCCTTTACGGATTACAAGGTCACGAACACCCCCTACAAAAAAGATGTTCTGATGATGCTTGTAGAAGCGTGCCGGCGCCACGACATGCCGCTGGGTTATTATTATTCGCCGCCCGACATGCACCATCCGGACTTCCGGGATACTTCAAAGCCGGCGAGTAAGAACTGGCAAGGCGAACCAACACGCCCGCAGTGGCCGAATTATTTGAACTATCTTCAGTTGCAGCTGCGAGAGCTGATTACGCGATACGGAGAGCCGGCGGTTTTCTGGTTTGACGGACTGAATAACCCGGAAAAATACGATGGTTACCACGTGCAACGAATGCTTCGAGAGCTTTCTCCCGGCGCCATTTTCAACAACCGGTTGGGAACTCCAGGAGATTACGAGACGCCAGAACAATTTGTGCCGGACAAGATTCCCGTCAAAGGCGTTCGTATTGCGGGAACTAAACCGGCAGATCAGGACCGGCTGCCTTCGGGCCTGCCGCGGCTTGAAGATTTTCAGCCGTGGGAAACCTGCATGACCATCAACGACACCTGGGCTTATAACAAGAATGACCACAACTATAAGTCCTCGAAACAACTCATTCAGACGCTGGTGAACGTGGCCAGCAAGGGCGGGAATTTCCTGCTGGACGTTGGTCCGAGCCCTGAAGGGCTGATCCAGCCGGAATTTCAGGACCGCTTGCGAGATGTTGGAAAATGGCTTGCGATCAATGGCGAGTCCATTTACGGAACGACCTACGGCCCGTTGCAGGCCCTGCCTTATGGCAAAACGACGGCGAAAGGCAGCACAACTTATCTCCATATCCTCGACTGGCCAAGAGCAGATCTGGAAATCAGTGGCGTCGGGCACGTAACAAGAGTGACCCTCCTGGCGCGCGGGGAAGTTCTCAACTTCCAACTGAGCGGCAATGGCGTGATCATTCAACTGCCCGAGCGGGCTCCCG
>JAJYJL010000344.1 GCA_021789565.1 Acidobacteriota bacterium | reverse complement strand
CTCCCAAGTATGCTTTGGATTTCAGGATTCGCCAAAACGCTGCCGACATCCTGGCAGATCAGCCTGCCCGACGACCGAGTGCATTGGTTAGCGTAGACTGGCATGAAGAATGGTCATCCATTACCTGCTGAGATTTCGAGGATGAATCGGATAAGGGCATCCATTTTCAGCGCCATGGCATCGAGTTGCGCCGGGGTGTATTCGACAGTGACTCCGTGTGTTCCCGTTTGAAACAAATCAAGCAGCGCCAGGCCTGTGGTGATGTCGCTTTCCACAAAGCTGCCGAACTTGTCGTTCGTGACTTTGCGGTAGATGAATTGGAGCCGCGCTCTCCGGGTTGGGCGGCCTTGGCTAAAGTGATCAGGCGAATTGCTCCACGCGCGAATCTGATCATCCGGAGCAAGGAGATGCAAAACCTGTGTCGTCAACTCCCGAATTGATATAGCAAAATGTCTGACGCGATCAGGATTATCCGATCTGAGTGCTTGTTTCGCCCCCCGCCAAAGCTGCACAAGCGCGGGGTTCAACTGTGCCAACAGAGCAGGCAGGGATTCCGCGGTTTCGCTCGCGATTTCGGCCTTGGTCTGTTGTTGCTGTGGCGTAATATCGCGGATTGCTTCGTCGATCGATATCGATTCTACAAGTTGAGCTCCCGTGAAATACTCAACCGGCGGCAGCCTGAAAACGTTCCTAGAGGGGACTGAGCCGTGGAGCAAATGCGCGGGCGGTTGGTACAAATCGGCAAAGGATCTGGAGAACTGGGCAAATGCTCCCCGTACAATATCCCGAAGCTCTTGCTCCACGTTAAGCAGGCTGGCAATGTTCGGCGGCTGCACTTTCGACAAAGATGTTTCTGCGAGGAGTGTGATCTGCGACATCTTGGCCCAGTTTGCCGCCTCTGCCAGGTGGGAGGAGACGGAGGCGGCCTGCTGAAAGGCATCGGCCTGTATCAGTTGTTTCTCAATGCTTTGAGACAGGAGGTCCATTTGGTTGGTGACCTTGAACGCCGGAGCCGACGATGCCAGTGAGTCCACCATCGCCTGACGTGCGAGTCTAGTTTCCTCGACCCAAGGTGGCACTATATCAGCGGTCATTCGAGTCATCACGGATTCCAAGTTTTCTATCTGCGAACGATCGATCGTAACACGCGCCATCGCCTCTCCGATTTTGGAGGCAGCCCCTAATTCAAAAGCGCTGTCCATTTGGCGCGCGATAATAAGGTTGTCCTTGTATATCGCGTCGAGCCTGCTCGCCATCAAGTCAGACACACGAGATAGACTTGACGTGGCAGTGCTGAGCGCTGGCGCAATTGTCTCGCGGTAACTCCTCTCAACGGATTCGATCGCCGCCTGCATTTGTCGATGTTGCTGCGCCACGTAATCTGTGACGGCCTGCTTGAATTCATCGCATGTTGCGACTGGTGACGATGCGTTCCGACCAAGCTTGTCGCGCTCCACCCAGGCGTTTACGACGCGAAGCAGCAACCGTTTCTTCCAATGGGGGACATCCTGCATCGCATCTGGGGGGGCTGACACTTGATGCTGTATCAGCTTCACTGTAAAGTCACGCGCCGGCAGGTCATCGTGGAGCAGGCTCTCCAGGAAAACCATATCACCAAAAGTCAACCGTCGCACACGGATAGTGCCGTATCGGTGCGAGCGCACGCTGACGGGCTTGGCTTTGCGGATGATCAACTTTAGTGTCTTTTCGTTTGAACTACCCATATTCTGTTGATGACTCCACTAACTGGTTTGCACCTTCTATCTGTTGCCGGTAACGCCATTTACTCCGCACGCGTCTATTGAACATCATGGGCATACTGATCACGCGTTCGCCAGATAATCCAGGAGCGCAGCAGTCAAATGAATCGATAGTTGTGCATCGGCACGTGTAACCAATATGGGCTCGCTCGCTTCGTGTCTCGCTAGATGCAGGTACTTGCTCAGTTCGGAAATCACCTTATTGAGCCGAACAACTTTGGGAGTATCGCCCACTAGGGCACGTAACGTCTCCTCACTGGCCTGCCTCATATCGTCTTTCCCGCTCACATCCAGCATCACTGCCTCAAAAGCCTTGCGGCAGTTCGCCATGGCCTCTTCCCACTCGCCGCGGCGGTGACACTCGAGCGCATCTTCCAAGCGCCCGAGAGCACGACCAAGCCGAGGATCTGCGCGGAGTCTGGCGGATGGGAGCTCTAGAATTTCGAGCTCCGACCATCCAAGGGTTTTCAGGTTCTGCACCCAATCGGATTGAGGGATACGATACTCTAGGTAGCCATTTGTTGGCTGCCCAAAACTGGTCTCGAAGGGCAACCCCAAGATCCGTCGATCATTGACTTGTTCGACAATCGATGCGGTCACGCGGGACGAGATCCGCAACTCGATGTCATTTCCCTGCCTCCTGTCCTCGATCTGATGCAACACCGTTGCCGGCAGACCGATCAGGATAGCTCCATCGGCCCTGTCACCGGCGCGAATGATTGCTGGGTCCACCCGGTTATGCATCGAATGGAACAGCCATCCCTCACCCAGAGACAAACCGTTCAATGTCTCCACAGTGATCCATGCCACGAGAATAGCTAGATCGGAACTCGTCGGATTCTTGACGCGGCAAATCAACTCCAGCCCACGCTGGGGAGGGCCCTTTATTCGAGTTTGAATAATATCCACCGGCAACGCTGGAATAGCAGTCGTCATGTAGAAACCCCCTTGTCCGCCTAGAGAGAAATATGCTTTACCGGCTCGAACGCGAACCACCTATGCCATCTGGGTTTGTCGATAGTATTGTACAGACTTTTGCCTCACCACGCCAAGCCAACTTGCCAGAACGATTTGTCTCAATGAGCTCGCTCGCCAGCTAACGGCTTCGGATTCCGTGGCAATACATACTCTTCAATCTTCTGGGCGAGGTGCAGCGGCAGGGGGAGCGCGGTCGCCTCATTAAACTGGATCGCCGTGTCGCGAAGCCGATGAACCAAGGTGGCCCATGCAACTGGATCGTCTCCGGGTTGAAGACACGGGAGGGTAATCTCATAGAGAACGGGATTCCAGGCGTATCGAAAAGGCCGAGGCTCGTAGCTTCTGCCATTGCGGTCCGTCCACGCCGATATCTTGGAGCTGCGATCTATGAACCTTCTGAATTGGGCTGGCTTCTGCGCAGTCGATGCAAATACGCGGTCTCCCATGACCCATAGCCCAGTCGAATTTCCCCGCATTTCGTCGTCCGCGTCTTCCGCATACCATTCGGGAGTCTCGTGGCGGTCGGCACCGCGAATGCGCGCGATGCGCAGGTTAGGCCAGTTCTCGCTGACGGGCACCGGCTCCTCGGCGCCAAAGGCGATACGGTCCTGCGTGATTTGTGGGTTTTGCAGCCAAGACCACGCATGCCGCCCGCGCAGGTTATGAGCATTTACCATTAGCAGGACAGGCTCATTGAGGGCCCGCAGGTCCTGCGAGAGTAACTCTCGGACGAAGCTAGCAACGGTAACTGTCGTCTCCTTCTGACCTTTCTCGCCGACCAGGTTGTGATACTGGTCTGTGGCAAGCAAAAGTTGTGCCTCGCGGTAGCCATACCACCGGTCGAAGCCAGGTACTTTCACTCGAATACCACCCTGTCCATCCGAACGCAAATGGACCGCAATCGGAACGCGCACCGCCTTGAGTGTGGGGCTGCCGCGCCGCTGCATGTTAGCCAGCCATATCCCGACGTAGTGTACAGGGGCGGGAAAATCGGCTGACGCGACAGTGGGCAGCTCTCCCACGACGCCTAATTGGCGCAGTCCGTCCCGCAGGGCAGAGAAGCAACGCTCGGCGACGACCTTGGTACTGGTGGTGATAAACTGCGAATGGCAACCGCGTCTTGCGGCACCGATCCGGAGGGCGGCTTTGGGGTCAGTGTGCTTTCGAGGATCGAAGTCGCGACGTGGTTGGATTTCGATGATAGCTAAGGTTGGACCTGAAAAGGGTGAAAGATGTCCTTCGATTTCGCGGACGCGCTGCTCGATCGCCGCCCGGACGTCAGTCCCTGACGTGTACCTTTCTCTGCTCTTTACTTCCAGTTCGCGCCCTATCGCACCGAGTGATCGGGTTCGATAACGGATACTTGAATCGCGCCCTTCGCCCAAATTCCCCGCAACGATGGCTTTCATTTCACGGGCGATCTCGCCCTTTTCATCCTGCGTCCAAAGTTCCACCGTAAGGGGAGAACTGTCCAGTGCTGCTGCGATGGCATTCTGGCGCGGCATCATCTCTTCTTCCATCGCTTTGCCGAAGCTGACTGCCTCCTTATCATCCTTGGGATGAGCCCAGTCCTTTTGAAAAAGGCGGTTGCTTTTCGTACAGCGAACCTGAGGCGCTCTGGCAAGTTCCGGAGCAAAATCCAAGTAGGGCTTCAGATAAGGCACGATTTGGTCTGCAATTCGGTAGCGATCGAAGACACTGATGCCCGCCTCCACCTCATGTCCCGTCCCGTTGTCCCCGTTTTCAAAGTGCATCCCCTGATCGAAAACGACGGCCGCAATGGGATTGCCGAAATTCAACCAATACGCGGGTTCGGCCAACAGCCCCTGAGCCGAGGGATATTTGGGTTGAAGCGGCGTCAAGTGGTCTAGAATTTCTGCCAAATGGTCACTCCACGCCATGCCCCCTTGATACCATTTCATGCTCGCCGTCACAAAGCAGTCGCGATGTTCACCGGGCAGCCATCCTACCTTTGATCGCAAGTACACGGTGGTCGCGTCTCCGGCGGTGCCCGTCCAGGTGACCTTGCGTCCAGCCCAGCGACGGATGCCCACATCGCAATGGATGACGGGATAAGGTTGGAACGGCACTGTCTGAACCGTAAAGGTGAGAAGCACCGAGAACGGCCAGTCGTCTCCGTACCTGAATGGTTCCCATGAAATGATCTCGGCTCCCCCGTCTTCGGGACTGGCGCAACGGCAGAACCGGAGTGGCCTCTCACCCAACTGTAGAACGACATCGGGCTGCGTGAGCCGGTTCGCAATCCAATCCGGCAACAAACTGAAATGCACCTGTGAGGGATCGGCGGTGCCATTCGGAGCGGTTCCACACTGTGCGAGGTTCACGGTTTCGGGCTTCCAACGTAAGTCGGAAGAGTCCAATCGGTCCATGAGGTGATGACGACTGGTCACGCTCGCATGCTTAAAGGTCACGCGCGCCCATTCCTTAACAACCAGGGCCAAAAGCTCGGGGTCAATGGGCTCATGGCTCAGGAGCCACTGGTTTGATGAATCGCCCGGTCGGGGTGGGGAAGCCACCCCTTTGCGAATAGACACCAAATCGCTCATTGTGGCGCGAAGCGTCGCGTTGAGACTGGTGACCGGAAAAGAATACATTTCGGTCTCGTCCGCGATTTCCGCGTCGTCTTCAATATCCCGCTTGATTTCCGTCCATAACCGATTGAGGAGGTGCCTCCATTCCTCGGGTAACGCGAGTCTTTGAATCGACCGGGGCATGTCTGCTCCGGTGAGGACCCAGGCTAAGGTCTGCACATGGTCATATTTCGTCTTTGTCATGGGGCAACCCTCCGATGTTCTTGAGTGCGAGATAAAGAGGACGGTAGAGCGCCTCGGCGAGGGCGCGATCACGCGCGGGTCGCCGAGAGTTAGGATCGAAATACGAACGAAGTTGAGCACGCATCGCCAAGAGCAGACTAGATTGAATGTCATCTGCAGGGATCTCGTTCCGCGCGGTGCGCGGGGCAAAGGCGGCATCCACAAAATATACCCGCGCACTCTGACCCCCGCGGACTGCGCGCCCGATCACCTGCCACATGGGGACGAGTTGGTTCCAAACCGCCTCGGCGTGCTCAGGTGAGGTCGGGGGGATGTGGCTAAACGATACGGGGCGATTCAGTCGGCGGCGCCATTCGGCGAACGCCTCCTGGCGGAAACGGACAACCGCTTCGGCGACCCGCCCGTGTACCAGCGTATCTTGTTGAGCTCACCACTTGTCGTCACCGTGTTCCAGCCCCCAACGGTTAATCCCCGCGATGATCGGGGAAATATCGTCCGGGCGCTGGTGGGGTCGAATCAGGAAATAAACCGCACCCAGAGCGGCGACGTCGTCCTCATTCAGAATATTGTGTCCCCGTTCGAACGCCATGAGTGGGGTCACCAGAATCCAACTGGTGGTTCGATCCCGGAATCGATATAACATACCTCGACGGATCCAAGGAAGTGGCGATCCGTCCAATGGATCATCGTCTGGAGCTACGGGAACGACGACCTCGTCTTTCTTCCAGTCCGGCCGGAGTTCGTAAAGCTTGCGGGTGACGGCATCCGCTTCCGCGTAGCTTCCGACGATTAGGGCGATTTTGCGCCGGTGCGGCGGCAGCGCTTGAGCATCAAGCTCAAGGCGGCTAGGACCTGTCCCGTCGAGTCCCCCGCCTCGAACCAATTGATACAGAATCGTGCCCAGTGCGCGGAGCCGATCGTCTCCTTCCTTGCCGGAGACCTGGATCGGCAGGTGAGTCTCCGGGTCGGATAACCACTCGAAGCGAAACGTAGATTGCTCGATGCCGGCAATCTGATCGGCGGATGGGCGCATAACACCTGTGACTGGGACCAGAAGATCATAGCGTGATGGTCCGGACCAGGACGATCCGGACATGAGTAACACATGCGGCCCGGCAATTCCATCTGCTGCCATCAATTCATGGAAATGAAGGAGAAGCCAGCGTCCGATGCCGCCGCAGTGGAAGAAACGCAAAGTGCGCTCATTCGAATGATGTCCATGCGTTGGGACGAACTGCAGCGCCAGCACATTCCCCATGGGGGACGTAGGCATGAAAGGAATGAAATCCTCGGGAAGGGCGCCCAGTTGACGCTTCCCTGTTCCCTCTAGGTCGAGTGAGTGTTCGATGCTCTGCCAGTCGTGCAACACATCGTCAATGCGGTTCGTCAGAATGGTCGTGGCCACTGCAAATTCCAGCAACTCGACCGCTCGTTTCTTGGCCCCCTCATCAGCGTTCTGCCAGAATGTGGCTGGGGAATGCTTCGCCAGCCATTCGCGGGTACGAACATGAAGAGCGTCTCCAGCGATGCTGAGCATGCTCATCGCCAAATCGCTGAGGTCCGTGCGTGTATGTTCGCCGAAGGGGTCATCGCGAAAGGGCGAAAACATTTGTTCTTCGAGAAATCGGTATTCGGGGCTGTCGGGATTTCCTCCGCTCAAGAGGAGTGCCAACTGCTTCAACAGGTACAACTGGGTAAAATACTGCCCATCCCGGATTGGGGGCTGGCTTTGGACGAGAAAGTGGACTCGGTCCACGGCAGTTTGTAGGGTGTTATGTTTGAGATTCCATTCGTCCGCATCTGCCTCACGCAGCCGCCCGCGGCCCAAGCCGCTGGCCCGATCAAGATCGAGATGAAGGTCGTCACCGGCAAGATGATCGGGCGGCCGGGCTGGCCGCAGTTCGAACCGGGGGATCTCAGCCTCCCGCCCCACCGCTTGGTCGAGGTCACGCTGCGCTGGGTCCTCGATGCGCTGGGGGCGCGGTATGGGATGCTGTGCGGAAGGACCCGCGACCACGTCACCCACCGGCGTCGCTCGTATCTGAGATTCTTCGCCTGCGGGCA
>JAJYJL010000343.1 GCA_021789565.1 Acidobacteriota bacterium | reverse complement strand
TTGTCGTTTGTTTGGCTCACGGGCAAAGGATCGTCTCCGGCATTCGTAGTACATGACCGTGAGACAATCGGCGCGAGGCCGAATAACTTGAAGCGAAATTTATTTAGTTGTCAAAGATCAAGGAGCGCGTGGCTCCCGAATTGCGATTCAATGTTGGTTGATGCTGTTCAGATATGGCAGTGTAAAATTATATTTCACGTGCTGGACTGAAATTGATCTTGAAGTTAGCGCCCGCGCCAACCTTGATGCGGCGAGATCGGAAAGTCGCATCCACTGCTCTCGCACGTAAGGCAATTTGGTCTGGCATCTGAATGTATAACTCCGAAAGCGATAACAACGATCGAATGGAGTCTGTATCGAGCGGATGAGACCAGAGCGGCCACGTGAAATATGGCTTGCCATTTTCGCCTCGTTCCCAGCCTGCCGTTACCAGACCGCTGCTCGTCGGTGCAGAAGTAAATAGTGCTAGTGCTCGGTAAGCTAGAAGATTGGCCATCCAAACAGTGCGGGGCTTATTATCGTTTGCTGTCGGATCACGATCCATCAAGGCGTAACGCCGATCCTCTGCAGGATCCCAGCGCATGGAAAGGCCTTCGTCTTCATATTTCCAACGCGTGAAGAGAGCGGCTTCCACCAGCTCTGGTGTTACTTTTTGAATAAGCATACTTGCAGTATCTAAGAAATCTTGATGACCAGACCCAGAGATAAAAGCGAAGGGGGTTGATGCTAGTTTCCCTTCTTTTCTCTTCGTGGGACTTTCGTTTAAGCAGCCCACACTGCAAAAGGCAGCCAGTAAATCAATCGCCTCACGGTCGCTGAAACGAGCCGCTCCCAAAAGGGGTTCTACAATGGCTCGATATTCTAATTCCGTACAGTCAATATTTTTTCCTAGAGCAAGCTCAGGCTGGAGAACCGATCGATGCCGGGCCTCAAGCCAGATTTTACGCAACTTTTTTAATTCGCTTTCTAAGGGCGTGACTTCCTCTTCGAACGCCCGTTGGTGCTCCTTGCCACGCAGTTTGCGTTTCTTGATTTCTTCGCGCTTGTCTCTGATCTCTTTTTTCTTCCCCGAAAATTGCTTTTCAGCATCGTTACTCTTTTTAATTGATGCCTCCGAAACACTGGCTCCGCATAAATACCTCGTAATCAATTCCGACAAAGCTCTTCGATCATCCGTGGGCAACCCTGTCACCTGGGGCCGCCAAGCGAGCCTGCTGCGCCGCCAGGCCAGCCGCGCCTCTCGGTGACCCGCCTTATGAAGAACAACCAATGTCCCGACGGCGGTAAGGAAACCAAGAGGGTTGGTCCCGTCGATGCCTTCAAGCAGGAGCGACTTCTCATTAGAACTTGCGATGTTGGACGATGACGGATGCTTAGAAGTCGATTGTGTTTTGGGGGCCTCGTCCATTACCCACTGACTTCCGTACCAGTCTCCTAACCGGAGAATTGCTTCCAGATAAGCCAAGCCCCACCACCCATAACGCCTGGTAAGGCGCCAGAATCTCTCGGAAACGCCGGATGCGAACGTGTGCGGTGCTGGCCAAGCGGCAAGGTCTTCCGCGCTAACCTCAATGGTCACACCGGCGTGCACGCCGTGAATCGCCCGCGGCTTCGGGTCGGGGCTGACCGGTGCGAAGGGTCTTCCGTGGCCGTGATGGCCTGCGATCGCATGTAGCAGCAAATCGTTAAGCTCAGCACTATTATCGTTTGGTAGAAAACGTTCCGCGAGCTGTATTGAAAGCATTTCATGCCGGAAATTATCGGGGAGACCGCTTGCCGCCCGGATGGCACGACGCCTAGCGGGCGAATACGGCACCGCAGCAGACTTGGCGATCGGTGCTTCAGGCCGGCTAGCCAGTTCGTTGCCTTCGCGAAGCATAATTTGAAATCTCTCATCTAACTTACCGACATCGTGCCAATAGGCTGCGGTCTTGAGCGGTTCGTTGAACTCGTCCGGAAGGCAACGTCGTGCAAGTTTGTCAACGGCCCGCACCACCGATGTGCTGTGAATGTCCAGCGGGACTTCTTGACCGGCGGCTGACACAAGATCGTCATCATCAGCGAAAAGGTCCTGTTCTCCTCCGTCTTGTGATGCAGCTTTCTGCGAACGCAAGACCAAGCCGCCAGCTGGGTGTTGTTCGTAACGGCCATCTCGGACACGCTCCAGGAACACATTCAACCAACCCGGCAATTGGGGGACTTCGTCTTCTTCCTCTTGATTGTAAGTGAGCACTACGTCAATAGCCTCTTGTACCTGCTCGCGCTCCCAGGCTGGATCCTCAGCGAGTTCGATTAATGCCCGCACGGGCGGACAACTTAACCAGGGTTTCAGAACGACGCGATTTAAGCGCAGCGCAAGAGGCTTGCCACTTTGGGCATGACTGGGTTCCCAAATGTCCAATTGTTTTTCACCCAAAGCTTCATATAGCGCCGATTGCCCCAGTCTTGCCATGCCGTAACGTGCCGGAATAACGAGCACATCGTTTGGGGCGAGCTCCGAAGCGCTTGTGCATACCTGTGAGCGGTCGCGGCCCCGCCACACCAAAACTGGCCGCATTCGCTCCCTTGACTGTTGCTCAGGCTCGCGTACGCCTTCCACATCGCCACTCTCGTCGACTTCAGATGTATCCGCGAGCCAGTTCCTGAAACGGTAAAGTGGCACGGTCATTAACTCCGCGCTATTGGGCGGGCACTGGGCGATTGTCTCCAGCCAGTTGCCCGTGTCGCTCTCATCCAGATCAGCACGCCAGGCTACCCGGACATCAGGCGTCCCGCGGCCCACACCATGCAAATAAAGTTGAATATCGGGCTCCACCTGTGGTTTGGGTGAAGTCTGGCAGAGCAGGTCTAAATGTGCCGGCAGTAACAACGGCGCATCAGGTGCTGGTGCGAGATACGGCGCAAGATTACCCATTGCCCCCAAACGTATGTCGAGCGGGGCTATGCCGAAATCAACGATCTTGTGTTCATGTTTTTCTTTCGTCTGTGTTTCTGCCAGCTCCTGCAGTAATTGCCAACTTTCCGCAAGCGCAGTGCCATAGATAAAATCATCAGCTCCGGGCTTGGCGTCCTTATCGCGAATGAGTATGGCCGCTGGTGAGAATTCAAGCCTGCCCAGCCGATTAAGGCGACCAAAGCGTTGTCGTAAGGCATCCATGCTTGCGGCCTCAGTCACCAGCGCGTCGAAACTGAAATCAGCACCGACCTCGACGCACTGGGTGGTGACCAGGACCACCGGTTTTTTGGGATCATTTGGCGCATTGGCTTTAAGAATCGGTTTGTAATGGGCAATGAGATGGTCTCGTTCGAATGGGCGAAGGCGGCCGGTTAGTAGTACCACATCCATTTCGTCACTGTATTGATCTCGTAGTGTCTGTGCGATTGACTCAGCTGTGTTAACGCGATTGACGATTACCGCTGTCCTTTGCCGGCTGTGGTCTTTAACGAATGAGGCTGCACGTAAAATGGCTTCATCGATAAATTTATCCTTTTCTGGTGACCTATTGGTTTTCACACAAACCAGTTCGGCGGGTTTGGATGCGTTGATGCGCTGAATAAGTTCAGGGTGGCTTAGGGCTGCATCCCTTTCCACACCAGGGAACACTGCCGTTGCGGGAATATCCGGTGGCGGCGTCGCGGACAGGATGGAAAAAGCGAATGGCGTCTGGATCGGCTGCTCTGCCCATTCCTTGCCCCGGTAGCGCTCCACTGCGCCCAAGGTCTGCATGAAAGGAACAGATAAGTGAGCCTCATCCAGTAGAATAAGGCTGTCGTGTGCAACAAGGCCAGCAAAGATCGATGCTGTCAGCGGCCTGCGCCCATAACCACGAAACAGCAACCGCGACCCTAGCTGGTCCACTGTAGATGTAATAACTGCAGGCTGTGAAGCCAATCGCGCCCAGCCATCATCTCGCAATATGCCGCCGCGCAACCGCGCCACTGCTAACGGCCGCTCTGTGCCGCTGACGTCCCGCAAGCGATCGGCCACCGCTCTCAGTGGTCCGTCAGTTGCCGCGTGCAATTTCTCGGCGATCTCCTGTGTTCGCTCAAATGCCTCATCCACCACGATGCGTCGGTCCACCACAAACCAGATGCGTCGTGGTGCAGTGCGCACCCGCACAGGCTTCTCTGCCTGCGCGGACAGCGCGTAGATGGCGATGTCGATGCAAGCTGTTTTTCCTGCCGCTGTTGGTAAATCTAGAGCTTTCGGCCATGTCCCTTCGATCAACCGCTCGGCCATCATTCTCTGCCAAGGAAACGGTTCATATGTCCACAATGCTTGGAAGTATTCGGTGAAATTAGGAAAATTAATCATGGGATTTTGCCATTTAATGTTCGTTCATGGGCCTAAAGGTTCCATAACCGCGAAACCGTCCTGCGCCAATAAGAATCGGCCCGCACACCGGTTCGTCGAACACGAGAATTGCGTGCGAATGGCGGCGATTGGTGCCGTCCTTGCGTTGGAACTGAGGGAAGGCAAACGAAGATGGCACACCAAGATGAGCGGAAACCGGCGTGACGATAACCTCGCGCGGCTCGGGTAGGCCGATACGGGTACAGGCTGCTGCGATCATTGTTACCGTTTCTTGCTGACAACGTGCTTTGTTTTTTGCTTTTGGATGTCTGTCGAACACAACTGGCGTCACTGTGGCCCAGTGAGTAACGCCGTTTGGGTGCCCCGTCCATGTTTCGGCCTTCAGGTTCCACTGGGGTTGCCCGGCGGTAACTGGCTCGATGTTCCAAACTCCTAGGGGGCCGAGCCTGAGTTCCTGGACGGCAGCAATGGCTCGCAGCGCGTCGCGGCGTTCTTCACGGGAGAGTGTGGCCGGCAGGGCAAGACCCATTCCCAGCAAATGGCCGTCGGCACGTTCGTGCCCGATGAATGCGAGCGGTAAGAAGGCGAGATGCGGGTCATTAGCCGGGCCGCCTTTCGCATCATGGCCGCTTAGCAATCGGCAAACTGGTTCGGAAAGGCTGTTGCTATGACTGAGAATTGCTTCTCGCCACCGGCTGGTCACGGCCAATGTTGAGATGGAGTCGAGGTGTCGAAACGGACCCTGCTTGGCATTGAGCTGTAAGACCAGTAAATGGGGGCTGAATACAGTATTTGCCACATGGACTATCGCGTTTTCCTGAATGGGTCGTGCGTATCCTTGGTATAGCGACAATGTGGGTCGCTGTTGCGGCGATTGATTATTATATTCCTCGCTGAGCCGTTGTTTGGCGGTGCGTCTCTCCCTTGGATCGTCCGCCTGCTGCTCCGTCATCTTTAGAGAGGCGTAATCCTCGACAGCCCTTACGTTATATTGCTGCTCGAGATATTCGAGCGTTCCAGGGCCAGGGACACGGAGATAGGTTGTTGCACGTTCATCATCAGGTACCCAGTTCGGCTCTCCAATCTCTTCTGGCTCGGCAAGCCACATCTGCACCAGCGAGCTAGAATGGCCGATACGAGTGACCTTGGAGCACAGATCAGCAAGCGTCTTGCGATGATCGTCTGGTGGGTCCAAGTCTGGCCAGTTCAAATAGACCCCGTTGTCTTGAAGCCATGCACGAGGATAGACGCGCGGATTACGTACGCGCATTATTCCTGGAGCAGACTGAAGTGGCGGAGGGGGATTCTTCTTTTTTTGCTTATCTTTCTTTTCTTTCCAAATCGCTATGTCATTGACAGGCACAAAGTGCTGAACGATGTCACGCCGTGTTTCTTCTGGTGCCGTAATGGTTGGCGCGGAAATTTCGCCCCCGCGCTCTGTACCTTCCAGCCACAGCAACGCGTCGCGTTCCGCCGGGTCAGCACCGGTCTGAAAATGAGCAGCGACCAACGCCATGAACACTCGTCCTGGGTGCGGCGGCCACTCTGCGCGCTCCAAATTGTCCGATTCGGCGGCGGCAGCAAAACCATTTAGATACCGGATGCCAAAGACCAGCATCTATTCCTCCCCTTCTGTTCCTTCCTTGGTTGCTAGCTGCTGACTAAGGCGCACCAGGTTGAGTAATTCAGCCGAAGGCTTCAGCGATACGGGCTCTTCGCGCCAGGCGAGGCCGCCTTTCCGAGCGGCAGTGACCGCTTCACTTAGCAGCTTGATGGCTCGCTTGCCAGTCAACTCGAATTCGCGCGGCGATTTTCCAGGTCGTTCGAGCAATTCCCAGACCATTGGACCATCCGGCCAGAGCAGGCTGCGTGAGCGAAGGCCCACACCTGCCTCAAAGGCTAGTGTTGCGCTGCACAGCCCCAGCGCGGCTAGCAAGGTTCGGGCGGCTTTTTCTGTCACTTCGCCAGATTTGCCATTGAGCGGAAATCGTAGGCGGCGAAGGCAAATAAGTGAGAGTGTTGTAACTTGTTCAGCATACTCGATGGTTACACCACCGGGAGCAATTCTTCCTTCGCGAGCTTGCTCGCCTGTTAATGGGTCGAATCCTTCAGCTCCTTTACCATATTTGTGGAAAGCCGGAGTGACATTTCCGAGGTTGGCTTCTGATGCTTTTCCATCTTTTCCGAGCTTGATTTCCCTATTACCTTTCTTAATCGCTGCTTTTTCGTTGAGAGTCCACCCGCCTCCTTTTTTCTGAAAAAGAGTGATTCCGGTAGTTTTGGTGATTAAAGGATCAACACGGCTTTGCGTCTTGATACCGAATTCCGCTCCAATGCCTGTAATCTCAGAAACAACCGCTCGTTCAAACTTCGGCCCCAGCCCGCCTTTTGGTCCCGTGGAGTCCCACATACCGAATAGCAGCGCCGTGGGACAAAGCTCGAAAAGAGGTGTGGCGTTGGCGATACCTATTGTATTTAGCACCAGGCCTGTTTCCGATTGACGGAAAGGTATACCATCCAACTCGCTATCACGAAAGATAGCGTCGGCCAAGCGGTGGGGTGCCTGCAGACTTGTGACTTTTCCAACGGCATCGACGAGGCGCCCTGCTTTCTCATCTGCTTCATTGTCCCCAGTCGGATCATGCTCGGAAAAGTCCACCTCCACTAGTGGCAATTTAATTTCTCCTGCCTCAATTGCTTCCTGTAGTGCCATCTCCATCCGGTTCGCCTGACTTTGCACACTATCCAGCAGTACACAACTGACCGGCTCATCGCGCCCCGGCATTCTCCGCTTTTCGAATGCGTAAACTGCCCCTGCAAACGTTGGGGGAAAGACTTTGTCGCCTTCGCCGCCAGCGGGTTGAAGCCGCCGACGACACCTAAAAGCCGCCGCTTGGCCGGCGACACTTTGCTTTAAGATATCTAATGTCAAACTTTCAGCCATTTCTTACCTCCGATCAGCATTCATTTTGAAAAACATTCCGATTTCAGATCTTTTGAAATAAATACTGTTGATCCCGGCACACTCTATCACCCTCCCCGGACGGAAAAACCGAGTCTTGCGCCCAGCGGCCTACTCTCACCCACAACACCGCTTATACTTCTTCCCCGAGCCGCAGGGGCAGCTATCGTTCCTGCCGATCTGCCGGCTCCTGGCGCGAGCCAGCTCTTTCCCCAGCAGTTCCCGAAAGGCTGATTGGCCCAGATTGGCGAAAGTCTCGATCGCTCCCGGAAAAAACCCCAGCATGGCGGTCGAAAGCTCAGCCAGTGTCGTGTTCTCAACCAACG
>JAJYJL010000342.1 GCA_021789565.1 Acidobacteriota bacterium | reverse complement strand
CGGATTGGACACATGCGGGTCCACTCCGGGCACGATGTTCACATAGAGTGTTGAGAGGACGTCACCCGTGTTGTTGAATTCGGGTTGCATCGCCAGCGGGTGGCCGTCGTTCCAATACGCCAAGCCGCTGATTGACCAACCGCTGACAATCGGCTGGCCCCAGCTCTCGATGTCCAGCAGAGGTTTTCCGGAGCCAAAGGGAAGGTCATAAATATAGCTCAACTGAAGGTACTGCGGCGTGTTGTAGGCTGTGGCCGACCAGTCGTTGCTCAGATTGATCAAGTCCTGGTTGCCGTATGGGCCGGAGTAGTTATCGAACTGCCGCGAGTATTCGTAGGTGGCCGTAAAGGAAAGGCCGTAACTTTCGCGCTTTTGCACTTGAACATAACCAGCGTTCCTCTGATACCGACCGGCCGGATAAAGCCCGTAAAGGTCGAAACCGGTGAACTGCGGATACGGTTGTAGAGAAAGGCGAAACGCCTGGTTATAAAGTTGGTCGCGATAGGTCAGATAACTTGGGTCGATCGCGTTGGGGTTTGTGGCGGACCCTCCCACCAGCAAGTCCCTGCCGGCGCTATAGTCTGTTCCTACTGTTACCGCCATGGAAAATGGAATCTGGTGCTCAACGGACAACGACGCCGCCCGATAGACGGGGACCCTCTTGGTCATGTCCACGTAATCTGCGAAAGTGTTGTCAGCCGCCGAGGGGCTGAGATCGGGCAAGGGCGTCGGCAGGGGCGGTATACCGTTTTCGAGGTCAAGGGCTGGACTCAACTGGCTGTTTGCAGATGTAAAAGTTTGCCGGGCGTTAAAACCTTGCGTGCCCCACTGCCCGTTATAGATGGGCATGGCCCCATGCCAGTGATGGAAGGAGGCGCGGACACCTGTTTTGGAATCCCCGCGGGGATTCCACGCCAGTCCCAGTGTGTAGTCAAGATCGATGCTGGACGGCCGGAGCCCGCGCGGTATCCCGTTACGGCCGGCAAATACCAGTGCTCCCATATTGAGCGTTAAAGGATCCAGAACCGCAGGGTCTATTGTGCTTTGCCGGTTGTATTTTTCCACCCTCGGCGTGTGACGCTTGAAATTGAGATCAACGCTGACCGTGAGGTTCTTTGATGCCTGGTACTTGTCGCCGCCCGAAAGTGACTGATAGGAATTCCTGAAATAAGAAGGCGAGGTGATTACTGTGCGTTCTGCATACTGCGGCAATCCAAGGAGAAAACTGGCAAAAGGATCACCCGTGTTGGTGATGCCGGGCAGGCTGGTCAGCCCGGTCGAGAACTGGAAGTACCCGGAGGGATACTGCGGCGTGAATGAGTCCACCTGGTATTGGTCGCCCTGGAAGGACAACTGAAACGAGTGCTTGCCTTGCTGCGTGGATATTGACTCCTCCACTTCCACCGTGTTGCGCGCGTTGCGCGAATTGGGGAAACCTGTGCCCATCGAAAGATAGTTGTCAACAAGCTGATAGACCGGGAAGGGAGACTGATTGCCGGTTCCGGCCTGCACAACGTTTGACTCTACCGTCAGGTGGATGGAGTTAACGGTCTTTGCCGTGGCCGTGAAAACGTGGCCGATTTCAGCTCTCCAGCGCGAATAATGCTCGTCAGGGGCAGTGGGGCTGGCCAGATTGGGAAAATATTTCGGTGCGCTGACGAAGCCGTTCGAAATAGCCGTCTGGAACGTCAGGCGCTGCCGGTTGCCCACGGACTGATCGACTCGGGCGATAATCCCGTCGGCCGTGTCGTACTGCGGAGCGTTGACAAAGTAGTTGTTCTCAAAGAAGGGGCCAACATTTGTGTTGGGAAAGGGATAATACGCCAGAGCCTGCTGGACAACCGGCGACAGGTGATCGGACGGAATAATATTTCCGGGAAACGGCGACCGCAGGTACTGGAGATTGCTGGTTGAGACGGGAAGGGAAGGGTTGTAGGCCGGATTGGGGACGGTCGTGGCCGGGTCGTAAATAATCAGCGGGGTTCCAGCCTGGTCCACTGTTTTTGAGAAGTCCCCATTCCGCTGGGCTGCCGTCGGTATCGTATGCAGCGAAGCGCGCGAGATTGTTTCACGCACTCCTTCGTAAGACAACGTGAAAAAAGTGTTTTGGGGATTGGTGACCAGATGCGGAACGATCACGGGTCCCGAAACGCTGAATCCAAACTGGTTCCGGTGCAGGGGCGATTTTGTTCCGCCGTTTTGATTAACTTCGTGCGGTATCGCGTCGAGTGAATCGTTACGAAAATACTCGTATACCCTGCCGTGCCAGAGCATCTTGGGCCCAAAATGCCTTTGCGCGGAGGGCGGACTGTCCGGCCGCATGCCCCATCTGCCCGTCAGAACCTTGAACTCTTCAGTAGCACGAGTGAGCGGTGCGGCTGCACCCGATGATTGCTCAGAATTCTTTTGGGTGTCGGGCGACGAATATGCAGCAGGTACGGCTATGATGAGCCCCAGAAGGGCTAAGAACAAAATCTTCATTGCGGGCTCTCACAAGGAAAAATTATATACCTCTGCGAGTTCCTGTGACAACCCTTCGGTGATTTTTACTTGGATGATGCGATGAAAGAGTCGCCACTCAAATTGGTTTCGAAACGAAGAGTTTCAGAATTGTTTCACGAACAAGGAGGAGCAGGGACATCGGGAATCCCTGCATTTCCGGCCGGATGCAGAAGGTTGTGCTTTCAGCATCCGGCCGGATAGGAGGCAAGGTCAACTGCGGTTTTATGATTCAGGCGCCAACTTCTGCCTGCAACTTTTCCGTTCGTCTAGAAGCTAAAGCGCATGAACAGATTAATCATGCGGTTTGCAGACTGGTTGTTAAAGAACCCACCTGCCAGTGAGTTGGATTGGCCAAAGAGCGGTGAGGTGATATTGCCGATAGGTGTCCCGAGATTGACCTTGTTGAAGAGGTTATGAGCCATGACGCCCAGCTCAAGCTGAAATCGGCGATCGCTGGAGCCTCCCCAGCGGGGACCACCCCCACCGCTGCTGAGCCCTCGGCCACCAAGCCCATGGCCGTGGCCATGACCATGAAATCCTCCACCGCCACTGCCCCCCTCCAATTCCTTGCCAAAACCAAAAGTTTTGGATACGCGGGCGTTCATTGAGAACTGGCTGGGGCCAAAGTAGTAGTTTACTGGGATGAGGGGACCGCCGAGTGAAGGATCGGTGAAGTCGGACTTGATTGGTTGGCTACAGCTAACGCACGCAGTTGAAGAGAAAGCAGGCCGGTCATTGTAAATCGAATCCCCGTTCAAGTCCTGCCCGAGGGTGACATTGTAAGGGTGCCCGGAAGTCCACACCATAAAGGGGCTGAAACTGAATCCGTAAGGCATGCTGATCGAGCCGCCCACAAAAAACCTGTTCCGATGTGCCCATGCAGCAGTTCCATAACTCTGCGAAAGGTCGTACTGGTTCATGGGGAAACTGCCGCCAGAAGCATTAGTATTGGCGTAGCTGAGCGTGTAATAGCCGAACAGCGAAACGGCTGCTCCCGCACGAATATTGAAGTTTGCGATTAGCTGGTTCTCATTGTAAAGCCCGGAGGATTCATACTGGTAAATGTTGCCGATGTCGCCGAAGGGCCGGACGCCGCTTGATGGATTCGTCGGGTCGTATGTTCCTGGCAAAGGCGCGTTGATATTACGGGTCAGGAACTGATGGATACCATGCGTGGTGATATAGCTGACTGATGTCTTGATATCCTTGGTGACCTGCCGTTCCAGTCCAATCGCGCCCTCGATGACGTATGGTGCCTGGTAGTTCGGAGCAATCTGGTAGATTGTAGGGAACGTTGCAGAACCTGCCAGGGCGCTGAGGGGTGGAATGTTCCCCGGGAAGAAACTCGGCGAGTTGACAACATACCTTTGCTGGTTGATGCCGTTCAGTTGCTCTGCTTGAAGAATATTGTCTACGTCAAAGCGATCGTAGAAAATGCCTGCACCCCCCCTGAGTACTGTCTTGGGAGCTTTGCCGCCTCCGCCGATTCCCCAGGCAAAGCCCACCCGGGGCGCAAAGTTAAAGTGGTTCTGGATGTGGTTTTGGCCTTCAAACCGCATCCCCAGAGTAAGCGAGAGATTGGGCAGCGTTCGCCACGTATCCTCAGCGTAAAGTGCGTAGTCTATCCGGTTGACCTTGGCGACAGGATTTCCGCCCGTGATTTCAAACTGGCTGGCCCCGCCGCCTGCTGCGATGATCTGATCCGGTGTAAGGCCCTGAGCGAGGCCCTGGTCATAAATGGAATAGGAGTTGATGCCGGTGAAAGTGAAGGTTCCATTGTAACCGCTCGTGGTGTTTACCGCCTGGCTGATGTCGCGGATTCGACCACCATAAGTCAGAGCGTGCTTACCAAACGTCATCGAAGTGAGGCTCTGGAACTCATACTGATTCCCCGTGTTCAGAGAAGTCCCCCGGCTATTTCCACCCCCAGTGAAGGCGCCGATGACGTTCAGAGTCGGGTCAATACTCACGGGGAGCTGGTTATTATCGGAGTGCCGGTATTGGAAGCGCGTCTGAGTCACAGTACGTGCGCTGATTACCTGGGTGTCCCCGATCTGAACCATTTGCTCGGTTCCTGTTGCGTTGAAGCCCTGGGACGGAAGTTGGAACTGGCCGATCCCGCTGTTAGTGTTGTCTTGCGACCATCGCTGATAGCGGACGGACAGCACGTTGTTATTGCTGAGCTGGAGGTCTACGCGCGGGCTGATGTTTGTCCGGGAGGCCGGGCTTGGAACAGCCTCGGTGTAAGTCATCCCGCTCGGATTAAAGTTCGGGGCTGGAACGATGGCGTTCACAATGGAAGTGCTGTTGCTGCTGCGATGAAACATATCGAAAAAGAACGACGCCTTCTTGCTGATCGGCCCGCCGAAGTTTCCGGCGTACATCACCGAATGGTAGCCTGGCTGATCCGTGACGAAGGGGTTGCGTGAGTTGAAGGATGAGTCATTGCCAAAAGAGAACGCGCTGCCATGGTACTTCTGGAATCCTGGTTTGGTGGTGATATCAATCCGGCCATAGCCCAGCCGTTCATACTGGGCTGAAAATGGGTTCTGGTTGACGCGGACTTCCAGAATGGCTTCCTTGGGTGGCAACTGGCCTCCGGAAAAACCATCGATGTAAATCTCGCCGCCATTCGGACCTGCTGCCGGTCCGGCGAGTTCCTGAAGCTCGGTCTGCAAATCGTCAGGGTTGTCTGAAAGGGACTTCAGGGCTTCACCCTTCAGTACCATGGCGCCAACATTGCTTTCGGGGCTGACGCTAAGCTGCTCGCCCTCACTCTCAACGGTGACCTGCTGCCTCTGCATGACAACCGCAAGCTGCGCATTGACAACCTGCGGATGGCTGTGCGTGACCTGAATGTCGGCCTTTGTGAATGTGGAGAAGCCCTGCGTGGTGATTTCAACCGTGTAAGCGCCGGGGGCAAGATTGTGGAAGTCATAGCGCCCCTGTTCATTGGTTTGTATTTCCTTTGTTTCATGACCCGGACCAGTCAGTTTGACGGTTGCGGCAGGGATTGCGGCGCCGGACGGGTCTGTAACCTGCCCACCCAGGCTGCCATTCCCCGTCTGAGCAAAGACCGCGGCGGAAAAGAAAATCGACGCCAGCAGGGCCCAAAGGGGTCGTTGAAATTTTCTAAACAAGTCTTCCATCACGAAATCCTCCACTAAACTTCTTCCGAAACAGATTTGTATTTGGGCTCCAATTCGTTTGAATTCGGCAGGGATTGTTATGGCCCGCCTTCACCGGTGCCGCCGCCGGTATCACCACCACCTCCGCCAACACTCATGTTCCAGGGGCCAAGCGCAACTTCCTTGCTGCCTTTCGGCCTCGCACGAAGGATAGGCTCAACGCCGCTGAGTACAGCGATGGCGGTAACCTGGTCCGGCTTGGCTCCCTCTGTGCTTACGACGATAAGGGGTTCGCCAGTTTTAAGCTCGCTGAGCGTAAGGGGCGGCATATGCTGCAGCATTTGCTCGAAGTTTCCTGATTGGACATCAGGTATGGCGCTTCCTTCTTGCCTGCTGGCGGGTCGCCCCTGGCCTTGGAAACCCGGTCGCCGCGGTGTTTCACCACCCCGGCTTGATTCCTGACGGTTGGCAGTTGCGTTTTCGGAAGGCCCCGCGTTGAACATCGCGATCGTGTTGGCCACTTGCGGAGTTAACTCGTGCAACTTTGAGTCTGTATTGATGCGTACCAGGAGGGGCTTCCCTGTGGCCAGGTCTTTGACCGTGATCGTGTCCTGCGCCGCGTCAACTGAAATGACGGTAGCCCCGACGTTCCTAAAGGTCCCGGAAACAAACTTTTCTGCAGTGAAATGAGTGCCGTCAGTGCTCCTGGTTCCTAATGCACGCGCCTGGTCGCCGGCATGGATCTGGTCAAGTGTACCACGCCGGGCATCGCTGAACTTTATGGAGTCCGAAGCATAGCGCAGCATCGACACGTTGGGCGCCAGTGTCACGATGATGGAATGGGTCGGATTGCCTGGAGTCGGCTGCGGATTGGGCACCGCCAGGGTGATCTCCTTTGTTGCCGGGTCAACGGACTTGACCACGCCGGCAATGCCATGTCTTTCCCATTGCAGGCGCTCAGCATCCCGCGCTATCTCCAGGGCTGTCTTGCTCATCACGATGACGGACTTGGCGGTGATGGACTTCTCATCGGAAGAGATGGGGCCTATGATCAGGACACGATCGCCTATGTGGATGTCACTAACGGCAATCTTTGTAGCTTCTTTCAGGCTTTTTGCACCCGGGGGAACTTGCAAGACGGAAATCCCGTCCGGAAGGCTGACCGTCAGGCTGGGGCCCGCATCGGTGTGCAGGGTCAGTTGTTGAGGCTGAATCGCAGTGACAACACCGATTGGCCGAACATTCTGCCCGCTTCCCGTATTTTGTCCGGAAGGCCTTGAAAATGCAAGGACTTGACTGAGAACCAGACAAGGGACAGCGCATTTCAAGAAAAATTTCATTCCATTCATTTCTTGTGACTCCGGTTGTTACCTCGTTTTAGACGATTATATGGCGTCACGGGTTTCGTCTTTTACCGGGATTTTTCAATTTTTCCCCTTCGGCCCCTGAAAGAATCTTTACGATGGCAACAGTGTGCCCGACCTGCCAGAAATAAAAGACTCTTTGCCTTTATTAACCTGACCGGATTGGTTCAATATAGAAAAAAGGGCTCACTGTTGCTCTTGGATGCAGCAACACTGGGAATTGGAGGGCTGAAATGACACATGTAGGGGAACCTAAACGGACTGTAATTGTAGAGCCCTTGAGGGACCCTGTGCCAAGGGAGGTGCCGATTGCGCCTGAAGAACCTTATCAGCCTGTTCAGCAGCCCGAAGAACGTCCCGTTGATACCCCACCAGGGAAGCCAGCCTGACCCGTCCCTTGAAGGGCTGCCGGACTTCGTTGAACCTCTGTTAGGGTGGAGGACATGGACGGTTTGGGTGGCCTCGAATAGCCCTGATGGCTGCCCATCCCTTGGCAGTGTTGTCCTGGATACGTCGTGGGCGCCCAGAAGCAGGGCCGTTGCGGAACACAACTTTGACCTGGGAGCAAGATGTCGCGGACTCCTGGATCTGGATTGCTCCTGCGGGATTTATGCCTTCA
>JAJYJL010000341.1 GCA_021789565.1 Acidobacteriota bacterium | reverse complement strand
CCTAAAACCGATACTTCCAGACAACCCAAAAACGCTTTCCATTCAGCCATGGCAGTTGTAATATACACAGCGAGATATTCGTCAGGCCGCCGGGGAAGGCTGGCGTTCTGCACGAAGGACAAGACCCATTTGCTGACAGCGGGTGCCTGAATCTGTTTTCGTTTCTAGAACCGGGAGGGAACCCATTAGGACCAGGTCCATCGTCATCATTTCATGCGTCGCACTGGCAGTGATTATGGGTGTTTATTATCACTGGTTCCGCAGTCCCGGTTCCGTTGCTGTGCTTGAGGCGGAGTATGTAACTTCGCCGTCACTCGATCTGCTGGACACGCCCGCAGTCGTCCACAAGGTGCTTGCCATGCTGAAGTACGGCGACCGGGTCGAGGTCTTGAAGAAGGAAGGAGCCTGGGCAAAAGTTCGAGCGGGCAGCGGCAGCGAAGGCTGGGTAATCACCAGGGAACTGGTCCCGTCGAATATTTACGAGGCCGGCCAGAAACTCCTGCATCAACTCTCCGGCATGCAGGTCCAGGCAACGGGGCACACAGTGCTGGCCGCCAACATTCACCTGGAGCCTGACCGCGATGCGCCGGAACTCGGAATGCTGACGCAGGGCCAGGACCTGGGTGTGTTTGATCGCCGCATGGTGGCAAGAAACCCGCCCGGCGGTGGAACGAAGCAATCAGCGTCCTCTGCCCCGAAGGCTGACGCATGGTATCTGGTGCAATCTGACGTCCGCGCGGGATGGGTTTTGGGCCGCCTGATCACGCTCGATATTCCCCAGGGTCTTTCGCAGTACGCGGCAGATTACAATACGGTCGCCTGGTTTGTCCTGAATACCGTCCGTGATGGAAACACCAACGTTCCCCAGTATCTTGCAGCCGACCGTGAAGGATCGGTTGATTTCGATTTCACCCATATTCGCGTGTTCACCTGGTCACTGCGAGCGCATCATTATGTCACATCGTTCGTCAAGGGTGGATTGGCGGGCAGTTTCCCCATCCAGGTGGGGCACATCAATAACGTTCCGTATTTTCGTCTTCGGCTCGTGGACAGTAAGGGAAATAAATTTCAGAGCATTTACGGCCTGTATGACACCATCGTACGGCCGATTGGAGCGGTGGAAGGCTGGGAAAGCAGCGCGATGCCTGGGCGGCAGCGCCGCAGGTGAGGCGGAGTTCGCCGGACCACTTCAGGGAATATTCTGAGAGGAAAAATTTTGAACTTGCAAAATCCAACCCAGTTGAGGTCTCCTGACATTCCTGTGGCATACCGTCTGGTGCGCGTGGTGCTGCGGCTTTGGCTCTGGCTTTTTTTCCCCAGGCTTAGGGTGCTCAATCAGGAAAGGCTTGAACAGCCCGGTGCGGTCATCCTCCTTATTACACATCCGCGGAGTTGGACGGCTGCGCTTCTGCTCATTTCCGCCACCGAGCGCCGGGTGCACTGCCTGCTTCCCTCCACTGAGTTCCGTGGCTTCTTTCGCAAGCTGGCGTCGCGCGTGCTGGGCTTTCAGTCCTTCGATTTCGCCACTGAGGAGCAGGATTCCTGGCTTGATCCCTGTCTGAACATCCTGACAAACCAGGAAGCGATCGCACTCTTTTCCGGAGAAACTCGGCAGGAAGGATCTAATCGTGCGTCGGTCGCCGATTTTGCCGCCAGGCTCGCGGTTGAAGCCATGCTGCAAGCTCAGGAGCAGCTTCAACCCATAATTTACCCGGTGCGCTGGCTTCTGGGCTCGGACCGCCGGAGCCTGGCCTCGTTGACGTGCATTGACGGCCCGATCGAGGCAAAGGATTTTCTGCCCAAAATCGGAGAGGACTTGACTGAAGCGTCCCGGCAACTGGTCGGGGCGGTCCGGAATGCAATGGACTCGAACATCTTTGGCCTTGCAGAGCCTGAATTAGAGCATTTCAACACGGAGTTGGAAAGTTTGTCGCGGGAACATCTCAGTCTGCTTTGGTCGCAACGGCCCGACTGGAAGCAGCGGCCGGAGGATCTGCAGTTGAGCGGCATTGCCAGAAGATGGGTTGCCGAACAGAACCGAACGGATGCCGCCCGCCTGGTCGAACTCCGGGAATCTCTGGAGACTTATCTCGAAGTGCGCCGGCAGTGCTCAATGGAAGAGTTCATTGTAGAGACCGCAGGCCCGTGGAAATCGTCCACCGCCAGACTCGTAGGGGCCTGGCTTGAGACTGTGCTCGGCCTTCCGGTGGCGCTTTACGGATTGATCAATCACCTTCCAGCCGTGATTATCTTCTCGGTCAGCGGGTTGCTCAAGAGCTCGCCCACGAGAGATCCAAAAGTCGAATGGCTGTTCCGGATCTCCATAGTGCTGAGTTCTTACACAGCTCAGGTCTTTTTCGTCCACTTCTGGTGGGGGCGGGCGGCTGCGGGTTATTACGCTTTAACCTTGCCTGTTGCGGGCGCATATCTTTGGCGCTATCGCTGGCTGGTCCGGCACAGGATCCATGTGCTGATCAGGAAGATACTGCATCCCGGCAGGATAGCCCGAGCCGCGCGGGACAGAGAGAATATCCTCGCCAGGTTCGACATGGAACTCGAAAATTCCGTACGATCTTTGACCGTCTCAAACGCGACCTCGCCCGACTTTGCCGAATGAAGGCCCGCCCACCATGGATGAACTTCACCCCTCCAGCGCTGGACCACAGCCCGCACCCGGGAACGGAGGCGTCTTTCGTCTTGAAGAGTTGAACTTTCCTCAGCTCGAGGCTCTCAACCGCGATCATACAGTTGTTCTCTTCACTGTCAGCCCGCTCGAAGAACACGGCCCACACCTTCCTGTCGGGACTGACTTGATTACTGCGGATGCAATCTGCAGAAAACTGGCCGAGCAAATTTTTGATGCAATGCCTGATTGGACGGTCTTGATTGGCCCATGCATTCCCATAGGCACCTCTGCCTTTGACCGTGCCGGAACGCTCCTGGCACGTGCGCGCACCGTGCGGAATGTAACGCTCGATTATGGTGCAGCGCTGGCCCGCCACGGCTTCCGCTATATCCTCGTGCTGAACGGTCACGGCGGGCCGCGCCATATCGTGGCCCTTGAAGAAGCCGCGGCCACGGTCTCAAGGCGCTACAAAGTTCGAATGCTCTCGGCAAGTGGTCCCGTGCTCTGGAAATTCATGCGCGGCCGGTACGCGGAGCGGCTGGAATCCATCCTCGGCCGCCCGTTTACGGTAGCGGAGCGTGAAGCTCTCAGCGGGGACACGCATGCCGGAATGTGGGAAACCTCACTGGTCCTGCTGGCCCGGCCTGAGTTGGTGATTTCCTCATATGCAGGATTGCCAGCTCAAAAGTTCAAGCTCAGGGACGCCCTCCATAGGAACTACCCTTTGCAACTGGGAAACCGGATGGGCTATATTGGAACGCCTTCGGCCGCCTGCGCGGAATTGGGGTTGGCCGCACAACAATTGTTTCTTGATGCCGTGTGGGAATTGGTCCTACCGGTGCTGGACTCCCAAAACGGGAAATGGCGACGGACTTCCATATTGTATAAGGTCCCTTTCCTGCGCACGGCTTTTCCCCTTTTCGCTGTGCTTGCGGCATTCACGCTGGCAGCCTGGGCAATCCTGCGGTGGCTCTACTAAAAACAGAGAGGCATGATGGCACTTTTTCTATCAGAAGAAGATGTTCAGGAACTATTCCCCATGAAGCAGGCCCTCGAACATGTGGGAGCCAGCTTTGTGGCCCATCAAAGCGGCAGGGCCCTTAACCAGCCCCGCCAGCGTCTTTTCCAGGCCGGTTTTTCACTGCACTACATGGCGGGGGCACTGGCGGATGAGCACATTGCCGGCATGAAGATTTACACCATCACCGCGGGCGCGGCACGATTTCTTGTCCTGCTCTTCGACACGAAGACAGGTGAAATGCTCGCGATCATGGAAGCAGATCACCTGGGGCGCATTCGGACGGGAGCGGCAAGCGGCGTGGCAAGCAAGTATATGGCGCGCGCTGATGCTTCAAAGGTTGGAATGATCGGTGCCGGGCGGCAGGCACGGACACAACTGGAAGCTGTCGCTGGCGTGCGTCAGATCCAGGCGGCCCAGGTGTTCTCCAGGAACGAAGCTCACCGCAAAGAATTCTGCCAGGAGATGACAGATCGTCTCAAATTACCTGTTGAACCCGCAACAAGCACTGAAGAGGCGGCGCGCTTCGGCGATATCGTCATCGCTGCAACCACTTCGCCTGAGCCCGTTGTCAAGGGCGAGTGGCTTCGTCCTGGGACCCATGTGAACGCCATCGGAGCCAACATGGCTAACCGCCGGGAATTGGACGACGGTGCGCTGCGCCGGGCTGCAATCATTGCCGTGGACTCCCGTGATCAGGCACGAGGAGAAGCAGGAGATTTGATCCAGGGGCTGCCAGCCATAAACCGAAGCTGGGACGAAGTGGCGGAATTAAAGGACATTGTGGCCGCAAAGAAACCTTCCCGCACCTCGGGCGATGAAATTACTGTATTCAAGTCGTGCGGAATCGCAATCTGGGATGTGGCGGCCGCAGGATTTATTTATCGGGAGGCGCTTCAGAAGAAAAAGGGGAAAGTCTTCGGCATCTGGGAAAAACTGCCCCGGTAGTACAACTTCCTATTATTTCTCGGGAGTCTTCGAACCCGATTCGATTGTGATTATCTTTGCGATCACGTCGCCTTCTTCCGTCAGGGCGCCTTTAGCGAGAATCTTCACTCCAACGCGAAGATCCGAATCCTTGGCTGGACTTCCATCCTCATGCTGAATTTGCGTTGCGGAATCGTACTTGACTGTGAACAACATGTTCTGGCCGCTGTCCACAGTGAGCTTTCCGGGTGACTTTTCTGTGATGGCCCCGTTGACTGAAAAAGAGATGTCTTGCGGGGGCGGGTTCTGCCCTTGAATGGCCAAAGTTCTGAGAGGTGTTCCGGAAAGGCCGCACGCCAGTACGAACACCACCGCAAATGGGAAGCGACGGGTTAAGCGTGCCGCGCTGAAAATTCCGGCCACGAGGGGAATTCTAACGCGAAATGGGATGATATACCAGGGAACCAATGAGAGAAAGATTTCGCCGGCCACGTCACAACCGGACTGTCCAAGCATTCAAGGGATCAATCGGGAAAAGCCACACCAAAGAGGTCCGAACCGTTCACATATTGGATTCCCACTTCACCCCAGCTACCCATTTTGCCTCCTGCCCACACAACCTGAAAGAGCGCATCGGCACTGCCGGCCTTGGCTCTTACCCGAATCTCCATCCCCGGACTCAAGGGATAGCTGCATTGAAGTCTCGCTCCGAACTTGCTGACAGTTAAGACATAGGTCTCTTCTGTAAAAGTTTGCCCGTTCTTGAGCGTTCCCGTAACAGACACGGGAATGCGCACCTGCACCCGCCGGCTCCGGCGCATTGAAGCTTTCGTGCCAATCCCCATGTTGAACCGACTCCCCCTCGTAACGGACCGGCCGGCGCATTGGACAATATCGGGTAACAGGAAATTCGCAGATTACGAAATCGTATTCCAGAACACTCGCCGCCACAACTGGTCTCTTCTTCTTCAGTTCGACAATCCTGGTCAGGAGCTTGAATCCATTTGGGAATGATCAACCCGCATGTGCTTGCTTCAAACCAAGCGTTGTCTGGGGCTACGGATAGACATGAGTCTTGTCGATGGACTACTCCCCATTTTAGGTCCTATCATAATGCGAGTTCCGGGGAAAATTTGAAGGTCCCCCCATTTCTGGTCCATTCAAGGGGTTAGGATTCCGGCTCAGCTTCGAGACCGTCTGCGCGCTCACAACTTCGCCCCTCAGAATCGCCACCACCCGCTCCACCTGCCGCGTCGAGATGCCGCCCAGGAAAATGTCTCGGATCAGCATCATCACTTCCTCGGTGCGCCGCCGAAAGCGTTCCATCTCCTTCGGCATAACGCTCCAGTCGCGCGCGTGCTCAGTCCGCTACCGCAGTGTTCCCAGCCGCGTCACGAAATCGCGCACGTAAAATCCATTGCGATACCCGCGCCACTTCCCCTCGGCTCGATCCTAGTCCTGAACGCCGAGGTCCCGATCCATCCCCTTCCGCGATTGCTCCTCGAAGAACCCTTCCCACGCCAAACGCGTCTCTTGGTGCAAGTCTTTCCAAAGATTCTCCTTCATCTCCTGCTTAAAGCGTTGAATTTGCTCCGTCCATCCGACTATCCTGCCCATCGGGGTGCAAGTCTCCTTTCAACGGATTGGGTTCTCCAGGCCAAAGCGGAACCAACTTACACCCGCCTCCTTTTACACACGCAAATTTACGCCACCTCAGATAAAAAGCTGTTCCATGCCGCTCTAAAGGTGTCTACTGAGAAATTCTGCTCGATCGTTGCACGAGCGCATTTCCCGAGGCGCCGAGCAAGTTCATGATCCCCAATAAGTTGCTTCGCGCGCTCCACAGCTTCCGAACAGTCTTCCACAAGGAAGCCGTTTTCACCGTTTCGGATCGGGGTTGAAGGGTGCTTTAATGAAATCGCGGGCATCCCCGACGCCATGGCCTCCAATAACGCCAGGTTATAACCGTCTTCGGGTTCACGGGTAAGATTCAGGTATGCCCGGTGACGACAGTAGAGTGACCGAAGCTCACCCCAGTCCTTGGAGGGATGGCAGCCCGAAATTTCAGGATTTTCGCCGACAATTTTGACAGGTACCCGGGCGCTGATCTCCATCAATTCGTCGAAGGCGAAGTGCTCCCGGTGGAGCATGTTTCCGACGATAAGCAACGACGTTTCCGTCCCTTCATAGGGCCCCATTTCGTCCAGAGGTATGCCCTGGTTGATTGTTGTCCCTGCCAGGTTCCAATCTGATCGCGCGTAGGGCGAGATAAATACCAGTCGCACCATCCGCAATCGCACCAGAGTTCCAAGCACGACATTCGAGTACAGGAATTTCATGGCTCCTCGAAGACGGCTCCGGCTGAATCCCCCCCTGCTTCTTCTGCCGTGGATAACTTGGATATAAGGCTTATGGTATCGAAGACAATACGGGAGAAACCTAGCCAGGTCGTGCCGGATATCGTGCCCAATCACCGCATCGAATTTAGAAAAATCCCGCCGCGCTTGAGCCCACTCGACTTCTTGGAAATTGGTGGGCCAAGGACGGTTCCCGCTGACCCATGGGTTGAGTACAGACCACTGATGTCCGATCTTGGACAAATTATACAGATAACCCGTGTGCCGGTTGACGCTCAGAAGATTAAGTTTTGGGACATTTCCCATAGTCAGATTGGATCCACGACACGAGCTTCGGAGGTTCTGTCGCTGCACACTTCGCGGAAGAGTCTTTCGTACGACGCGATCACACGAGCAGCTCCGAAATCAGCCACCCGTTCCGCCGCAGCGGAAACAAGCTGGTCGCGGAGCGCAGTGTTGGTAAGAATACTCAGAATGCCCTTGGCCAACGCATCCTCGTCACCTACGGGAACCAGAATTCCACACTTCCCGTTCTGAAGAATTTCCGCGGGACCGGCAACGCAGTCCGTCGAGACGATGGGCAATCCGCACGCCATAGCCTCCGCCAGGACCAACCCAAGCGCTTCGCCACCCAGTAATGAGAAGGCGAATACGTCGCATCGCCGCATGTACCGGGAAGGATTCCTCTGGTAGC
>JAJYJL010000340.1 GCA_021789565.1 Acidobacteriota bacterium | reverse complement strand
GGACGGACAGATGGGCGGGCGCCATCTGACCGGCATCCGCCGCACCGGCCGCTAGAAACTCGTCCATTCGTCGCAGCCTGTCCAAGACGCCTCCCGGCTTGTGGAGGTATTCGCGCTCGGCATATCCCTCGAACCCATGGTCAGTGGCGTCTCCGCCCCGTAGCGGGGCCAGGATGACGTCCTGAAGGAGTTGGTCGGCTCGCCGGCGCAAGTCTCCTTCCGTGGTCACACCCGACGCTCCCTTGCGGAAGCGCCGTCCGAACAGATCGCACAAGAAGCGCTGCGACACATAGAGCTTGAGTGCCGACGACGGATATTCGACGGCCCTGTAGCCAGCCGCCAAATAGCGGGGAAATGTTCCGGTGGCAGTAGACGGAATATCAGCGGCGACGTTCGTCCACACCTGATCCATCTTGGCGTCAGCCCCGGAAAGCGACAAATAGAGCAACAACTCTGCTGTTGAGGGATAGAAGCTCTCGATGGGGATGAACGAGGGCGAACCCTCGCGTTGCGGGTCGACGATCAGCGCTCCGCTGAAGGGATGCCATTGAAGATCGAAGTTCCTAACGAACTCCCAGGAAGGATGGATGAAGTCCTGCGCTCCATTGTAGTGGCCGCGATGCGCCTGAGCGAAGGCGTATTGAAACTCCAAAAAGAAAGCACACGCGTTCGCATGGTATCGCCCTATGAGCTCTTCTTGCATCCCCTGGGCTTCTGCGAGGCGAATGAACGGCTTTGGTGCGATGATGACGGTCTTCAGAAGCGGTCCGGCGTGAGCAACGCTCTGGTAAATCAGGCTGATCAGATACAGGACGTCCAAGCAAATCGAGGTCCCCGTGCCACCGCAAGACCCCGTGATAACCACGATTTGTAGCGGGCCCGCCGCTTTTCCAGTTTTTCCAATATCTTCCCGGACGCGGTTGAGCCTTTCGATATCGGTGCGGATTGCGTCCCGAACGGTGAACAGGTGGTGAGCCAGGCAGAAGCGTCCTAATTGTCTGCGGGCATCGGCGCCGATGGTTACGACCTTATTCGGAAAACTCTCCGCCGCCTGCGGGTCAATCCAGCGCAGGATGTCGGCGTGCAGGGGATTGCGTCGGTCAGTTTTGATATCCGCCCACCAGACCTGGGGGTTGAAATCGCCGATCGAGCACCATTCCCTTTTCTTACTGATGAATTCCGGATTCAATTGAAATTCGGCGGCAAAGGTATTCTGGAGCCACTGCCATTCGCTCTGGTCAGTATCGAACATGCGGAAGGCGTAGTAATGCTCGAAGATGTCCGGTGAAACAGCGCGCTGCAGAAGGCGCTTCACATAAGCCAGGGTCTTAACCCCTGAGCCGCCGAGGCCGACGTACAGAGTTGGGTAGTAAGTCATTGGTCGCGTCCTCCCACCATGTAAAAGGGACGGGTTCTAGCGCCGGACGACACTCCCATAATGCGTCGCAGCGCGGCGTCAGTTCCCCATCCTTATGACCACTTCATCTCCGGCCCTCTTGACCGACAGCTTCGTCTGAAACGTGATCGAAACGGCCTGGGCTTCGGTCGGCGGCAGTAGGGCGTCCTGGTCGCTCCAGCGACGCGATTTGCCGTCGAACCGTCTTGTCCGGTAGTACACAGCACCCGAAATACCATGGACGTAGATGCCCCGCTTCGGGCGCAATCGAAATAGCGCCGGCTTGCGCGAAACCAGGCGGAAGGCGAAGGCCGGTTCTTGCAAGCCGCTCACCAAGTCGGCGTTTCGACTGTTACCCACCGTAATAGACTCTCGGCGATCAGCGGGGATCTTCAGCTCTTCACCGTGCGAAGAACCGTGAACTGTGACGCGCCGGAACACCCGAGAAACGGGCATCGCCGGCGCCCACCAGGCCCGCCAACAGGCGATAGCGAAGACGACCAATACGAGCAGGGCCAGCAATTGAATCCAAGCCGGAGCCCCGTAGGCCAACGGAAGCTGAACCTGGCCACTGCGAGCGAGCGGCTGGCGCGGATTCATTGCCAGCTCAGGTTCGATTTCGTCGGCGGACTGGGCTTCCGCTTGCCCCTCGAGAGTGATCTTGGCAAGTTGGGTACGTCGAGGGGTGAACAGCCATCTCAACCACCCTCCAAATCCGGCAGGCCGCAAAACCGCGACTCGGACGGCTTGACCCGGTCGCAGGCTAATCGGGACCGGCGGCACTTGGGCCCGGAATGTTGAGACGGCAACCTCCTTCACGGATAGGGTGAGATCCAGCTTCTGCAGGTTGGACCTGACATTGAGTTGATTTTCGAAAGCAGAAGTTTGAACGTCGAAGCTCCATCCTCGGAGCAAATCGCGTCTGACGAGAACGCGCAATTTGTCTCTGACGATCTCCTCCCGCTGGCGGTCAAACCACTCGTGCAATGTCTGCGGATCATTGATAGGAATAACCTCGACAGTGCCAAGAACTTGTCGCACCAATTGCAGGTCCCGCCCGACGTTTGCGCCAGTAGGAAGCATCAACGCGAAGTTTTCAACCATCTTGTTAGAAGTCACACGGTTATAACGTGCGGCGAGAGCTTGCCAGGCCGGGTTTTGTGGATCATGGCTTCTATATTCGCTATCGGCCGCTGGGTCGTGCTCGAAGTCAGAGAACATGAACACAAACTGTAAGCGGTTGGCTCCCGGGCGCCCAAGCTCTTCGCCTAAGGCGGACAATGCTCTTCCAAAATCGGTGTATTGCTGGTCGGGTGTTCCAGAAGGCGGGGGCAAGTGCCTCAGTTCGGTCATCAGGTCTTGCCTGGATTGGGGATCGAGAGTCCGGGGCAACAGTCGGGCGTTGGTGGCCTCGCGGTCGAAGGGAATGATGGAAACGTGGTCCTTGTCAGGAAGAGCTGCCACGAACTCCGAGATACCATCGATCACTACCGGCCAGAACCGCCGCATGGATCCGGACGTGTCGATCAGGACAACGTAGTCCGCCTGCTGAGCATTTGCTCCGAAGATGGCCTTCAGCTTGGGAACGTCCTTGGCCCCCTGACAAGGAGCCAGGACGGAAGCGGCAAGCAGGAGGACCGTCGTCTGGATGAGGCGCAGCAGTCCCACACCCACACGCCGTTGACGGGCCACGATCTTCTGGCGCGCCATTGCAGGACACCCCCCTCAAAGGCACACACTAGCGCAGGGCCGTTACAAGCTTGAGGTCACCCTCGAGAATCCCCATCTCGAGCGGATTCCTCGCCGTAGCAACTCTCCAGGACCGGGTACATCTGCCATAGCTCCGGGAATCGACGCCGCAAGTCTAAAAGCCTCCGGCGCATTGTGTGCCGGTCGCCGTAGCCGAGCGTTTCCCGGGCCTTCTCCTTCTGTGACGCCGCGGCTTCCAAGGCCTTCGCCACGCACCGGATTTCAGCCTCCGCCCTTGCATATTCCACAGAAGCAGGGCTCGTTTTGTTGGCTGCTTGGCACACCTGGTTAGTGCCTCCAACCTCTACGGAGAGCAAGTCTACTTCCAAATCGGTTCGTTTCTCCACCTTCGCCCGTACGCTAGCGGCTTCCAAGCAGTTACGCAGTTCCCGTACATTCCCTGGCCATGAGTAACTCTTCAGTACCTCCAGGGTTTCGGACGTTGCGCGCACCAGAGTCGTTCTTCCCACCTGCCGCCACTGGTGCAAAAATGAGCCAACCAAATCGGGAATGTCCTCTGGGTGGTCGCGCAAGGCCGGAAGCCGTATCTCGAAGACCTTTAACCTGTAGTACAGGTCGCGCCGAAAACGATCCAGTTTGACCATTTCCTCAAGATCCTGGTTCGTCGCCGCGACGAGCTGCAGGTCCACCGCCTTGGGCCGAGTCGAGCCTAGCCGGGTGACGGAACGCTCCTCGAGCACGCGGAGCAGCCGGGTCTGTGAGTCCTTTGGAAGCTCACCGATTTCATCCAGGAACAAGACGCCCCCCTCGGCAGTCTCGATGTACCCGGCGCGGGCCGCATCAGCTCCCGTGAAGGCACCCTTTTCCACGCCGAAAAGTTCGCTGGCCATCATCTCGCTCGGCAGGGTCGACGCATCGACTGGTATGAACGGCCCTTTGCGGCGCTGGCCGCCGTCGTGAATCATGCGCGCAGCCAGCTCCTTTCCGGTTCCGGTCTCTCCTCGTAACAATGCGGTGACCTCGCCGTCCTGGGCGACTGTCTGGATCGCGCGGCGGACCTCTTGAATCGCGTGGCTATTTCCGAGCAACTGGCGGGATTCATATACGTCAAGGCGTTGTTCCAAATCGCGAACTTGACGCTTCAGCTGTTTCCGTTCGATGGCATCCCGGATGCGCTTCTCAATTTCGTTCGGGTCCAGGCGGCCCTTGTCGATGAAGTCGTCCGCTCCGAGGCGCATCGCGTTAACCACAAGGTCTGTGGTCCCATGGCCTGTTATGACGATCACCGGCAAACCCGGTCTTTCCTCGGCCAGCCAACGGAGGAAATCCATACCTTCCGGCACCCCGCTGGATTTGCCATGCAAGTAAAGATCGACGATGGCGATGTCTACCGAGGAACTGACCTTGGACCTTGCCTCTTCAGGAGTCTGTACGGCCGTGAACTGCATCACTCCTCGAAAGGCGCGCGACAGGGAAGTAACGAAGTCCGTGTTGTCTTCGAGGATAAGTGCGCGAATCGTTTCCGTTTTGGGTATTGCGGTCACGGGCAATTCCAAGTCATCTCACAGTCATCCAGCTACTTCCTCTCGAAGATCGCGGAGGAAGTCGGCCAAGCTATCGAGCCAACTGAGGACCTTCTCTAGGGCCGCCAGCTGCTCCACCGGTGTCGCTGGTTGATCATCGAGGCCTTTCAGCAGCTCGTCGAATTTCTCCGATGTATGGATGGGAACGCCAATTTTGCTGGACTCAGCAATTCTTCTGAAATCTTCGTCGTTCAGGTGACGTGCTATGGACTCCAACAGGGTGGTCCCGCCTCTCTTTCCCTTCAGGTACCCGTCCCCGGTCGCGGCTGAAGCCCACACGTCATCGACCGAAGCTCTGTTGGCATGTACCGATCTGAGATCGAGCCGGAGGGTAGCTGACCGGGAAGCCACCTCGTGGATAAAGGCCGAAAGGAGTGCGTGGTAATCAACCATGGCGTTCTTCAGAGGTGCCAGATCTACGCTGACGCAGTCCGTAGTGGCATCCAGCTTGAACATCTCGCTCACGGCAGGCGCAAGAGCTTCAGTTCTGTGCAGCCGGAGAAACTGTGCCAACGCCACCTGCTCGGCGCAAGAACCCGATGGGGTAAAGTAGGAGGGCGACTCACCGCCGGAAATGAGCAGGAGCTTTATCTGGAGACTGTTCTGACACAAGTGACTCGCAAGTGTGATGGCCTCGTCGGTCATCTTCTTAAGTTTTTCGAACGCCGGCCGAGCGTCGGCTTCGCGGCAGTGAATTATGCAAAAAAGTTCGCTGGTGGTCGCGCTCGTTGTGCCGGCGACTAGTTTCTTGACCACTTCGCTAGTGTCCCACTCCGTGAGATGCACCAGAAGGGTGAGGTGCCTTCCAGCCGCCGCCTGGAGGCCCTTGAGCAGAAGGTCGCCCCCGTGGTGCCTGCCTTCTAGGTCCGTGTCGTACAGGATTGTAAATACCGTCTTCAAAAGCGACCCTCAGGGCTGGTCAAGAACGTCACTTGTTCGCAAACCAAAGCGGATCGAGGTGCAAGCGCACAGGGATGCTTGCTCCCTTCTCACTTACCAGCGGCTCGTCAAAGACAGACGGCTGCCATGTCCCATCAGGTTGGGACAGGTCGCGCGCAAACGCACTCTTTTCCCGGATGTTGAACACGGTTAGGACCGGCTGGAAGTATCCTCGGCATGTGGTGGCGACAGCACAAAGGGACCCAGAGCCGTCCCTAAGGCGTGCGTCTATGCCGTCTCGTAGACCCTTCACACCTCTCGCGTTGGTCGCTGAGGCGGCAATGTCGGCCCGCCACGACAATCCGAGCGACTGGCCAGTCCAATTGTGCTTGAACCGCTCGAGGGCTTGCGCTATTGTCTGCCGCCGGGATTGATTAAGGTACAATTGTGGCTGCCCCTCTGCCGAACATGGGGGACAGGGCTCCCTGACCCGGTTCGAGGCGACCAGTTCGTTGACCAGCGAGCGGGCCGCTTCAGCGCTCCCTGCGTTTCGGACCCCTTCAACCACCATTTCAACGTCCCGCCGGTCATCCGTGTCGAGCATGTCTAGCAGTTCCATGTAACGGTTCCGGTGGGTTTCGATTATCTTTCGTGGGTCCCACACCTGATATTCCCTGCTATCCGACGGTGGGTGCACCAAATCCACAAGCGGGCCGCCGGTTCTGGAAAATATGGCGTCCAGGACGCGCAAAGCAGATCGCCTGAGAGCAAGCTCGGCATACATGACTCGCTTCTTCTCCGGCGGCACCTGTTCGTCGCTGGTGAAGTCAAATTCGAGGAACAGCGATTCGAAGTTCCATCCACCATCCTGCTTGTTTCGGAGTTTATCCCATTTATCTTTAGTCTCAAGCATATCCAGCGCGTGCACGAGTGTCGGGAACCGACGACCGCGGTCGATTCTTGTCTTTCGGACCGATTCCATGAATTTCTCGAACATGGGCCGAGGGTCGGCATCGGCCAGTGCAGGGTCCGGCGCGGCAGCACCGGATTCCTGTGGTGCGAGCCGAGCCTTCATCACGTCCTCGCAGCTCAGACCTAGGTCACGATCCGAGAGAAATCTGTTGACAGAGTCGATCTCCGCTTGCAAGATGTTGATCCCCAAAGCCCTCCCAAGTAGCGCGGCCAACAGATTCGCTTTGTCAGAAGGCAACGCCCCAATTGTCCCTCCGGTCAGGTATCGGAAGACTTCTCCCACATTACCGATCAGATGGTCCCTCAGCGCTTCGTCGTCTGACCGGCCCGTGCGCTCCGCAGTACCACCCCGGAGCGCGTCGCCCGGATCTTTTCGACCCCAGTAAAAAACCAGCCCAGCCTCCTGGAGCGGAGTGATAAACGCGCCGACTTGATGACCCCGGCCGGTGAAGAAGATCGTGGGGGGCATGAAGCCGTGCTCCTTCACGGCCTCGGCCCAAAGGTAAAGTCCGCCCTGAAGGAGCCATTTACCCGAAGCATACCGTAACGCGGGCAGCATGGCAGGCAGATCCTTCCGATTCCCAATGCTCAGATGCATATCCAGTATCATGCCGTCGTACTTTATCGAATGGCACTTGTGCCAGCCCTCCGAGAAGGAGGTAGCCAGGTCAAGGGTTCCATGATTTGTGAGCCCGTGGAGATTAGCGTTGACCCATCGCTGTTGGGCACTCCATTCCTGATCTTCTGCTAGCAGGAAACGGAACTGCTCAATCATTTGCGCTCCTAGCCCTCGGTGACACGCGACGGGACATTCAGAAGGACCGCGAACCACGGTTCTTGAACGGGTATGGCGGCCAACTTATGGCCCAGCTCCGGGCAGGCATTTACCAGCGCGCTCACTCCCTCGATCCAGGATCGGTAGAAGCAGGCGTCACCTTGGAGTGCTTGGAGCATGACCTTCATCAGTCCAAGGCCAGAGCCCGCAGCTTCGGGGAGAATGGCTTCCCCCGGCCAACTCGTCTCCTCTTCCCCAACCGAATTCTTTCCGGAATGCACAACAGACGAACGGATTCCGTAAAGGCGCCTCATTTCTTTTTCGACCT
>JAJYJL010000339.1 GCA_021789565.1 Acidobacteriota bacterium | reverse complement strand
CATCCGCGGGAGCAAAAACACAGCAAGTTGTTTGACCGTTCCGAGCGCTATTTTAATTACCTGCTGCAGGGCTATGACTGGAGCCTACGGAAGGTCCTGCGGCACCGGCTTACCGTTCTGATCGCTTCCATCCTGATCCTGGTCCTGACAGGATATCTTTTCCTTCTGATTCCCAAAGGGTTCCTGCCCAGCGAAGACAGCGGAGCCATTTTTGCTTTCAGTATGGCGGCCCAGGGAACTTCCTTTGACCAGATGAAAAAATATCAGCAGGAGGTTTCCGCCATCGTCCGGGCGAACCCGAATGTTGCCACGGTGTTTGTGCTGGCCGGGGCGGGCGGACCTTCCGGCGGAGGCAATTCCGGCATTTTCTTCGCTCATTTGAAGGACCACCCTTCTGCATCCATGGAGTTCAAGGCGGGGCTTGAGGATTTTTTCCACATCCCCCATAAGCCATTTGGACCGCAGTTCAGGCTCGTCAGCACGGATCAGGTTATTCAGCAATTACGTCCCAAGCTGGCCGCCATTCCGGGCCTTTTTGTCTTTATGCAGAATCCACCTCCGATCCAACTGAGCGCGCACCTGACCAAAAGCCAGTACCAGTACACGCTGGAGGGCCCGGACACCAGGGAGCTTTACGCGGTTTCCGGCAAGATTGAAGCCCAGATGCGCAAGCTTCCCGGCTTCCAGGATGTGACTTCCGACCTGCAGATTGATAACCCGCAGGTGAACATCCACATTGACCGTGACAAGGCCCAGGCGCTGGGCGTGACGCCTTACCAGATTGAGGACGCGCTGGCAACGGCCTACGGCGAGGGCAGAATTTCAACCATCTACGCGCCGAACAATGAGTACTGGGTGATTTCGGAACTGGAGCCGCAATATCAGGCGAACCCGGATGACCTATCGCTGCTTTACATTCGTTCCTCCAGCGGACAACTGGTTCCCCTCAGCACGGTCACGTCCATGTCTGAAGGCCTGGGCCCGCTTTCCGTCAACCACTTCGGCCAGTTGCCTTCGGTGACGATCTCCTTCAACCTGGCGCCCGGAGTGGCCCTGGGCGATGCCGTGAATGAGGTCAACCATATTGCCCTCAACCTGCCCGCCGACATCAGCGCCAATTTCGAAGGGACCGCCCAGCAGTTCCAATCGTCACTGGTTGGCCTGGGCGTCCTGCTGCTGGCCACGGTTCTGGTGATTTACCTGGTCCTGGGCATTCTGTATGAAAGTTTCATCCATCCCATCACCATCCTTTCCGGCCTGCCTTCGGCCGCCCTGGGCGCCCTGGTCACCCTGATGGCCTTCCACATGGAACTGGACCTTTATGGGTTTGTCGGCATCATCATGCTGATCGGCATCGTCAAAAAGAACGCCATCATGATGATCGACTTCGCCCTGGATGCCCAGCGAACTTCCGGTTACTCGCCGGCGGAAGCGATTTACCACGGCGCCACCGTCCGTTTTCGCCCCATCATGATGACCACCGGCGCCGCATTTATGGGCATCATGCCCATCGCCCTGGGTCTGGGCGCCGGCTCTGAGTCGCGGCGGCCGCTGGGCCTGGCTGTGGTGGGCGGCCTGGTCTTTTCGCAAATCATTACGCTTTACATCACACCGGTCTATTACACGTACCTGGACCAGTTCCAGCACTGGCTGGGCAGGCATTTCCATCGCCGGCCAGCCGAGAGTGTATCGGAAGCTCCTGCCACGGTCCCGGAATCCGTTCTGGCGGAGACCCGTGAGGGCGCTGGCGAGCGTTAATAGGGTCCAGGAGAATTGCCGGCGCGTTTCAGAAATAGGTAGTTAGAGAATATTCAAGTGATATAATACTGCCTTCTTCACACCATCAGACCGGTTGAGGTCTAGTCTTCGTCATGGCTTTTAGATCATGCGTTGAGAAGCTGGCGGAAGTTCAAACCCTAGGGAGGAGCCCACTATGAGACGGAAAGATGACCGGCAACGAAAGTCTGGCCGGGAGAAGCCTGAGTTGACGCGCCGGGATTTCCTGAAGGGAGCAGGCGTCACGGTATCCGGCGGGCTGCTGGTTGGCAGCACAGTCGCAAACGCCGCCCCTCCGGGACCGGAGGGTGGATTTGTAGGGCCAGGAGCGGTTCCTGTGACCCTTCGTATCAACGGGAAAGTCCACAAGCTGAACCTGGAGCCGCGTGTGACGCTGCTGGATGCCTTGCGCGACCGGCTCGATTTCACCGGTTCCAAGAAGGTCTGTGACCGCGCCACCTGCGGCGCCTGCACCATGATGATTGACCGCAAGCCCGTTTATGCCTGCACGGTCCTGGCCATCGAGGCTGAAGGGCACAACATTACCACCATCGAGGGGCTGGCCGGCGACGACAAGCTCTCGCCGGTGATGGAAGCCTTTGTCCGCCACGACGCCCAGCAGTGCGGATTCTGCACGCCGGGCTTTGTGATGGCCTGCACCGCCTACCTGGAGCGGGACCATAATCCGACGGCGGAAGAGATTGACAAGAACCTGGGCGGAAACATCTGCCGTTGCGGAACCTACTGGGGAATCCGGCACGCAGTTCTGGATGCCGCCAAAGGAATGAAGGGAGGCGCCAATGGCAACATGTAAATATGACTGGCCGGACGCGGACCATCGCGACCTGATCGGGAAACGAATTGAACGGATTGACGGTCCGGAGAAATCAAGCGGGCGGGCCAAATATACCTTTGACGCCAACCCCAAGGGAAGGCTGATTGCCAAGCTCTGCACGTGCCCGTACGCACATGCCAAAGTGTCTTCCATCGATGTTTCCGCCGCCAAGAGCCTTCCGGGTGTGAAGGCGGTGATTGTTGTTCATCCCGCCGGAGATGAAATCCAGTGGGCGGGTGACGAAGTTGCCGTGGTTGCGGCGGTCAACGAAGAGATCGCGGACGACGCCGTTCGCCGCATCAAGGTTGAGTATGAGCAGCTTCCCCACCTAGTGCGCGAAGAGGACCTGAAAAAGGCCGGGGCCGCAGGCCGCACCAAAGAGGGTGGTGAGCAGACAACGGGCGACCCCGCCAAAGCTTTCCAGGACCCGGACGCCGTGGTTTCCGAGGGGTTTTACGGGCTGCCGGTGATCACCCACTGCTGCCTGGAGTCGCATGGAAACGTGGTGGAGTGGACCGACCCAAAATCCATCCGCATCTGGTCATCCACCCAGAACGTTTCGGGCGGTCCCGGCCAGTTGGGCCAGGGGCTGCGGCTGAAAAAGGTGGAAATCGACGACAACAACATCGAGACCATCTGCCAGTTCATCGGGGGAGGGTTCGGGAGCAAGTTTTCTCCCGACCGTTGGGGCATTGAAGCCGCGCAGCTTTCCAAGATGGCGGGCGGCGCCCCGGTGAGGTTGATGCTGGACCGTGACACCGAGCTGGAAATGGCCGGATGCCGTCCCTCCGCCTACGCAAAAGTGCGGGTTGCTGCAAAGAAAGACGGCACCCTGACGGCGTGGGACTCTGACTCCTGGGGGACCGGCGGCGTTGGTCCGGCGGGACATCCTCCGCTGCCTTACGTGATTGAACCGCCAAACCGGCACTGGAAGCATACAGCGGTCCTCACAAATATCGGTGAAGCTCGCGCCTGGCGGGCCCCAAACCATCCTCAGGGCTGCCTGATTACCATGGCTGCACTCGACGACCTGGCTGACAAGCTGCAGATGGACCCGCTCGAACTGCTGAAGAAGAACGTCAACCTGGCGCCACCCGTTTTGCAGAAAACGTATTCGGAAGAGCTGGATAAGGCCGCTGAGCTCGCGGAATGGAAAAAGAACTGGCACCCGCGCGGAGATAAAACGCCCGGGCATTTGAAGCGCGGCATGGGCGTCAGCCTCCACACCTGGGGCGGGCGCGGCCATACCAGCAACTGTAACGTCATCGTCAGGCCTGACGGCTCCGTGACGGTGCAACTGGGCAGCCAGGACCTGGGAACGGGGACCCGGACGGTGATAGCCATCACGGTGGCTGAGACCCTCGGCCTTCCGGTGGATGCCATCAAAGTGGAAATTGGCACCAGCAAGTATCCGATGGATGGCGCCAGCGGTGGAAGCACCACCGTGGGCGGCGTCACGGGTTCAACGCGTCGCGGGGCCATTGACGCCCGTGATGAATTGTTTGCCGCTGTAGCGCCGTCGCTGGGCGTTCAGCCGGCGGAACTCGAGGCCTGGCAGGGCCAAATCCGGGTGAAGGGCGATCCTTCGAAGGGCCTCTCCTGGAAGCAGGCCTGCGCCAAGCTGGGCGTGAAAACCATCGAGACCAAGGGCAAGAATCCCGGCCCCTGCCACCTGGGTGACAGCGGCGTGGGCGGGGTCCAGATTGCCGACGTCTCGGTGGACACGGAAACCGGCCAGGTGAAAATCAACCGAATCGTTGCGGCCCAGGATTGCGGGCTGATCATCGACGTGAAGACAGCGGAAAGCCAGGTGTTCGGCGCGCTGATCATGGGCGTCTGCTACTCGCTGTTTGAGCAGAAGGTGATGGACGAAACGCTCGGGGTGATGCTCAACCCGAACATGGAGTTCTACAAGCTGGCTACCATCGGCGACATTGGAGAATTCGTGGTCCACATGATGACGGGGCCCGGATATGACGAGCGCGGGGTGATTGGATTGGGCGAGCCGCCGGTGATTTCTCCCGGAGCAGCCATCTCCAACGCCGTCGCCAACGCTATTGGCGTCCGGGTACCCACCCTTCCACTGACCCCTGACAAGGTCCTTGCGGCACTTGAGAAAGGAGCGATGGCCTGATGGAAGCTTTTGAATACGCAAGCCCAAAGAGCGTGCAGGATGCCGTCCGGTTGCTGGGAAGCGCCTGGGGCGGCACGGAAGTTATGGCTGGAGGAACCGACCTGATCAGCGCCATGAAGGACCGGGTGGTGACTCCCAAACGCGTGGTGAGCCTGAAAAACGTGAAGTCGCTCGACCGCCTTCACGCGGAATCAGGCTCGGGATTACGCATTGGAGCGCTGGTAACGATCCGCCAGCTTTTAGACTCCAAAGAAGCCCAAGAGCGTTTTCCCGGGCTGGTGCAGGCGGCGGACGGCATTCGCGGCGAGCAGATGCGCCACATGGGGACCGTGGGCGGCGAACTGCTGCAGCGCCCGCGCGACTGGTACTTCCGCAACGGTTACGGCCTGCTGGCGCAGCACAACGGCAAATCGCTGATCCCGGACGGCCAGAATTATTACTCGGCCATTCTGGGCAATTCCGGGCCCGCCTACTTTGTGAACCCGTCCAGCCTGGCTCCCATGCTGATTGCGCTGAATGCCAAGGTGGCGCTGCACGGCCCGAACGGACATCGCGAAGTGGAACTCAGCAAGTTCTACACCACGCCGAAGTCGGAAGATGAACGCGAATACGTGATCAAGCCGGATGAAATCCTGACGGAGATCACGGTGCCCGGCGGCGGCGCCAAAACCGCAACCTATGAAATCCGCGAAAAGGAGGGCCTGGACTGGCCTCTGGTCGGGGCCTCCGTGGCCCTCGAATTGAGCGGAAACACCGTGAAAAGCGCCCGCGTCGTTCTGGGACACGTGGCGCCCGTGCCCTGGCCCTCTGCTGAGGCGGAACAGGCCCTCGAAGGGAAGACGCTCACGGAAGATGTTGCCGATGCTGCGGGCAAGGCAGCAGTGAGCAAGGCAACACCCCTGAGCCAGAACGGTTACAAGGTGCAGCTTGCCCGCGTAGCCGTAAAGCGCGCCCTGATGCGCGCTGCGAAAGGAGAAGCGTGATTATGGCTGAACCTCTGAAGCTGAACATCGCCGGACAGTCCGCCTGCCGTTGCCTTCATTCGAAGGAGATGTTTACCCACGCTGAACCCGATCCCAGGATTCCCAGCATGAGCAGCGGCATCCACTGGTGCGTCCATACTCATACCTGCCTGGGGCCGGACGGCCAGGTGGCTGAACCTGAAAGCTGCAAACCCGGCCGGGGCTGCTACGACCCTCTTTAAGCCTCCGGTAACCTGTTTGCCGGATTTCTTGTCAGCGTGTGAGTGTGTGCCCGGGAGTGCGCACTCTCCACGTCCGCCGTCATTTCATTTCCATCTTGCCGTAACCTGATGGGCCGTCCGGGCATCAAACGGTTGGTGGCGCTTTTCGTTCTGAGCTAAAATATACGTATTGATTGGGGCTACGCATCAGTAGTAGAAGGAGGCAATATGCGCAAGATTTTTGGGGCAAGTCTGGCGGCGCTGGTCCTGTTGGGGCTGGCGGTTGTTCCGGGAAAGGCCGCCGTGACCGGCGATTATCTGGAAGTGAGAAATGCTGACGTGTGGACAGGGCCTTGTTTTGCCAATTCACAGGTCGACCTGACGGGAAAGCAGGCGATCCTGGCGTGGAAAATCAATAAGGGCACATGGGACGGAACGAATATCAGCGGGCTGACCGTGGTGGCTGTGGTGAAGGCCAGCGCCACCCTGGGCGATCCCTACCGCAATCCTCTGCCGAGTGAGTCGGTGATAATTCTCGACCACAAAGCGACGGCACAGCAGAGGAAAGCGCTGGTGGATTTTGCCAGGGCGAGGGCAGGGAAACTGGTGGGCCACGTGGTTCGCGTGGACATCGCGCCGATCTCGCTTGAAGTGGGCAAAGGGGCAAACCATGGGACCGACGTGCTGAAGGCCGGCAACCTTGCCGTGGTGAAAACCCGGCCGCTCTGCCAGGGCGACACCATGTGCGGCAATGAGACGGTCTATTATCCGCCGCTGACCAGGATTGAGCAGTCCATGCCCGCCTTCAGCGAGCAGGACGCGTTCAACGGCAAAGGCCTCGGTGTGGTGTGGAACAACCGGGACGCCCGCAGCGCGTTTGTAGGCACTTTTTCTGACTGACGCGTAAAGGGATGCCGCAGAAATATGCTTTAAAAACGGGGAGTGGGAAGTGTGCCTGCCTCCCGTTTTGTGTGTATGAAATTCCGGCAAGTTAACCAGGGAGGTTCGAGATGCGACGGCTCGTAGCTTTTGCAGTGGCTTGTTATCTGGCGCTCAGTGTGGCTGCCTTTGCGCAGGGCACTTATAAAATCCAGGCGACCCAGGGACTGCCGGGAGGCGATGTTAGCCAGGCGATCCAGGGCACCCTGCAGCCCCAGGGTGAAAGCCTGCTCGACAGTTCGGGCAAGACGCTGTGCGAGGTATGGCTGCGCAAACAACTGGCGCCGGCCGCGAATTCCGATTCGGCAGCGAATGTCCTCTACGGAAAAATTGACCAGGGATCTCTGGTCGGCGTTATCCACTTTCCCGAGGCCACTAAAGACTTTCGCGGGCAGGCCATCAAGGCGGGTTACTACACCCTCCGATATGAATTGGTCCCGGAGGACGGTAACCACATGGGCGTCAGCCAGTACCGGGATTTTCTGCTGCTGGTGCCCGCCGCCAAGGATACGGACGGCACCAAGGCCGTCACCTTCACCGATGCCGTCAAGCTGGCGCGTGATTCCACCAACACCGGGCATCCCGGCGTCATGCTGATGGATCCGGTGAGCGATTCGAACAAGACCTTCCCTGCGGTGTTCCAGGACTATTCGCAGAACTGGGCGCTGCAGATGGAAGCGACGCTTGGGTCCGGCGGCGGGAAGTTGCCGCTGGCGATTGTGCTGGTCGGCCAGTATCAGAGCTAGTGCCCGGGCGCAGAAGGCAGCAGGCAGATGGCG
>JAJYJL010000338.1 GCA_021789565.1 Acidobacteriota bacterium | reverse complement strand
CCTGCAAACGAATCCTCCGCAAGGCTGATTCTGTCTTCGCTTTTGGCAAATCGCTAATGACGGTGCTCCGCGCTCTTCTGCCATTCCGCCTTCTCTCACTCTGCGAAGTGGCTCGACGGGCCAGACTGATACGACATGTACAAACGTCCCAGCAGGACTTCACGGCTGGCGAAAACGCCTCATTTTTCCAGCGCCGCAGAAAGACCCAACACACAGGCATAGCCTTACTAACCCGGATTCCCGTGGCCAGGGGAAGAGTTCCGCCATGGGAAAAACACTGGCCGCACAGAACGGCACCTTCCTGGTCGCAGTCATAAATATCCGCCTGGTGCTCAGTCTTCAGTTGAACACGATCTTCAATGGCAGCGAGGAGGTGATTCTGCCCCAAAATCCCGGCGGTTTGCGTCCTTGACAGAAGTTGGTCAGCACATCCTCCTTCTCGGGCGGAGTCGGGAGAGCCGTCACGAGGATAACAATCCGCCCTTTCGCAAATGGAAGCAGAAAGCCTTCCCAGAAAGGCTTGTGCACAGGGCCCAGGGCGGGCCAGAAGGGATAGCCGAGCGGCAGGCTTCCCACAAAGCTGGTGACTTCTCCCCAAGTATTCATTCGCCACCAGAAAAAGCGCAGGCATACAAAGGGCAGATAAAAGGCGACCATTACCTTAAAAATAGATAAAAACCACGCCATCAATGCGGTCGCCAGAAAATAAACCGCAGGAGCATACTCTCAAGCAGGGTGCCCGTTGCTATGCGACTTGCCCAGACAATGTGCCGGTCCTTGGTTCGACTTATAGAGATCATTGATCAGATAAGATTCCTCCATATTCATCATCGTGCTTGCCGAGGCGCGCGTCTTCGCCACCCCCCGAATCGGCATGCTTGCAGTACCGGCAAGAAATTCGACATTCCCCTGTCGCCAGATAATTCCGGGCCCGGCACAATTCAATTACGCGGCTGATAACAGAGTCTTCTGCCCAAGGGAGACAGTTTCAATTAAGATGGGATGTGATGGATTGCGATTCTGTCCCGAACTGGCATCTTAAAACATCCAGTTGGAGCGCGGCGAGTTGGGGGGACCTTTCTATCCGCCAGGCACTTCCCTGGTGGGCTTCCTGCCCGTATACGCCAGCCAATACAAGACGGCGGAGATTGACTCCAGATACTGCCGCTTACCTTCGCGAAAACACGTCCAGGGATGGTTTGGTCAGACCCCATCGAACTTTATCTTTGCCGTCAAGTTTCCAGGAGAAATTGCCCACAAAGAAGTGCTGGTTGATTGCGAGAAAGAGACCGAAGAGTTCCTGAATGTCATGGAGTTGCTCGGCAAAAAGCCGGGCCCTGGTTCCGTCGAGCTTTTAAGCAAGCAGTGGAAGGAGACACGACAAACAAAGGATCGCTGCACATGCAACTGCGAGACGGTTCCAGCGTACAAGTGTTTCCCGTGCGCCGAAGGTATTGCCTAACCCGGGCCAGACGGCAACCTTATCCGGATGCAAGCCGCAATGTTCCCTGGACCTCATATGCCGCTCCACTTAAGCACATAGCAGAAATTGAGGCTGGCATGACCAAATTGGGTGATTTGCGCTAATCAAAGTTGATGGAGAAAACCCATGCGAACTCAGCATTGTGCGTTGTTCTTGTTGTTTCTGGCGAGCCCGATTTTGACAATGGCGGCGCATAACCCCGTGCTCCCGCGGCCGCAGCAGATCACCTACGGGCCGGGACATCTGGCAGTGCAACGTTTGGAAATTGAATTTGCTTCGTCACCGAGCCCTGAAGACCGGTTTGCCGCTGATCAACTTTCAAAGTGGTTAGGCTCGCGCGTCGAAGGCGTGATTCCCGTCCGGGAAAGCAAAGGGAGCGTGCTTGCCATCGTGCTTGACCGCACCGGGGCCGTGGACCCGCTGCCCATGCCGGGTGAAAAGCCGGGCCCGGATTCCCGCGAGGCCTATGAACTGAAGGTTACGCCCAGCGGCGTCACGATTCGCGCGCGGTCCTCGGCCGGAATATTCTATGGCGCCGAAACTCTGCGGCAGTTGGTTGAGGGCGAAGGGGAGCAAGCGTCCCTTCCCGAGGTAACCGTCCACGACTGGCCCAGCCTTGCTTATCGTGGGACGATGGTGGACATGAGCCACGGCCCGCTGCCCACGGTGGTGGAAGTCGAACGGCAGTTGGACTTTCTGGCTCGCTGGAAGGCGAACCAATATTACTTCTACAGTGAAGACAGCATCGAGCTGAAAGGATTTCCCCTTTTAAACCCGGAGGGCCGTTTCACCCAGGACGAGGTCCGTACGATCATTGCCTACGCTCGCCAGCGCCACATTGATGTGGTTCCATGCCTCGAGCTTTATGGCCACCAACACGACCTCTTCCGTGTCGAGCGCTATTCGAACCTGTCGGACCTTCCGCATGGGACGGAGTTCGATCCCCGCAATCCTGAGGTGATGAAGCTCCTTGCCAGCTGGACTGCCCAGTTCGCGCAATTATTCCCAAGCCCGTTTGTCCACATCGGTTTCGACGAGACCTTCCAGATTCAGATGGCAGAAAAAGAGGGTGGGACCGGCTCAACGCCCGCCAGACTTTTTATCGACCAGTTGAATAACGTTTCCCGTCTGTTTGAGAAGCGGGGCAAGCACGTAATGGCTTGGGCCGACATCATGGTCAAGTATCCTGATATCGCTCCGCAGTTGCCGAAGGGCATTATTGCAGTGCCGTGGCAGTATGACTGGCATCCGAAGGATCCGGAGTATCGGCATTACCTGGGACCATTAACTGCTGAAAAAATTCCGCACATCATTGCGACCGGAGTAACAAGTTGGAACCAGATTTCGCCGGACTTTGACACGACCTTTGAAAATATTGACACCTTTCTTGCTGCCGGGCGCAAATCGCACGCAATTGGACTGATGAACACCGTGTGGACTGACGACGGACAGATGCTGATGCGGATGTCGTGGCCTGGCATCGCGTATGGAGCAGCAGCGCCATGGCAATCCGCTCCCATGGACAAGGCAGCTTTCTTTTCCGACTATGCCCGGCTGATGTATCCTCCGGCGGTTGCCTCCGACGTTGCTACAGCGCTCGACGATCTCAGACAATCCGAATCCGTGCTACAAAAAGTGCTTGGAGGGGAAACGATGATTTCGCTGTGGCGAGATCCCTTCAATCCCCAGATCCTGAAAAAGTGCACGGCAGACCAGGGGGACCTGCGGCAGATGCGCCTTCTGGCTGAAGACGCTGAAGAGCGTCTGGACCGCGCAATCAGTCTGGGCGGCGATAAAACAACCCTCGAAAGCCTGCTGTTCAGTAGCCGGTTACTCGATTATGCAGGGCAGAAATTCCAGACTCCACCTGAACTTGAGGACTTGTGGAGCCGGCTGGGGCCGACCCGGCCATCCGATGAAGCATGGTGGAATGAATGGGGTTCCATGACCATCTACCAGGACCATTCACGGCTGGTTGATTTAATGGACGCGATCACGGAACTGCGCGCACAATACCGTGCGGCGTGGCTTGCGGAATACATCCCTTATCGCCTGGCTTCGGCGATCGGAAGGTGGAACGCCGAGTACGAATACTGGCGGCGGATGCAAATCCGGTTGCTGACGTTCTCGGAGTCTTCGCATGAGGGAGACAGGCTTCCACCGCTCTCGTCATTCGCGGAGTCAAACTGACTTCGGCAGGTGGAGGAGAACTTGACTGAGCTAACATATCAACGGGGTTATGCAACGATGAAGCGATCCAAACCGCCGATAAATCCCAGGATTATCCCAGTGGGCGTGGTGGGTCTGGGATTGATGGGAACCAGCGTTGCCACATGCCTCCTGGCTGCCGGACATCCTGTGGAAGCTGTGGAGATCGATGCGAACAAGCGACGAACAGCCCGCCGCAGGATTCTGAGCTATTTGCGGGAGATGAAGAAAGAAGGGCTCCTGCGAACCGATCCCGGCAAGGCGCTCACCCGGCTGAAGGTGTCCGAAAGCTATGCCAGGTTGGAATCGAGCTGGCTGGTCGTGGAATGCGTCTTCGAAGATCTGAACGTCAAGAAAGATGTGCTTCGAAAAGTGGAGGGGGTTATTTCTCCCGAGAGCATCATCGGGACGAACACTTCAGGCTTTCCGGTCACCGTGTTGCAGCAAGGGGCGGACCACCCGGAGCGCATTGTCGGAATCCATTGGGCCGAACCGGCACACGTCACTCGCTTTATGGAAATCATCTGCGGAAAAGAAACCAGGCCCCGAAGCGCGGAATTCGCATCGGCCCTTTCCCGCCGATGGGGGAAAGAACCTTCCATTGTCAAGCGTGACATCCGAGGTTTCATCACCAACCGCTGCATGTACGCCTTGTTGCGCGAGGCCTTTTACTTGGTGGAGGCGGGTTACGCTACAATCGCCGACGTGGATCGCTCGCTGCGGAATGATCTTGGCTACTGGATCACCCTGGCGGGGCCGTTTCGCTTTATGGACCTGACGGGGATCCCGGCTTACGGGGCCGTGATGAAGGACCTGTTTCCGGAATTAAACTGCGCTCAGGACGTCCCCAAGCTAATGCGCAAGGTGGTGAAGTCAGGCGCGAAGGGTGTTTCAAATGCCAAAGGGTTTTACCGGTATACGCCGGGTGAAGCCAAGCGCTGGGAAAAGCGGTTCATGAAGTTCAGCTACGAAATCCGGGCCCTCGCCCAGAAGTACCCTGAGGAGGTGCCGAAGTAAAGATCTGTTTTCGGGCCTGGTCGCGGCTGAATTCAAGTTTTCTACCATCATGCCAGACGGAACGTCAGCCGTTTCAGGGCCGATTTTTATCGGACGATACCAAAGTTAGGACCACACAATGCGCTCCTGGCTCTTACTGTTTGCATGCAATTTCATGTGGGCTCTCCAGTTCACATGTGTCAAATTGGTACAGGATCAGGTGGGTGCCCTTTTCACCGTTTGGGGACCCATGACCCTGGCCACCGTGATGCTTTTTCCTATGGTCGCAATGGACAGGCGACGCGGCTCTAAGCAGAACAAACGCTCCAAGCGAGACCTGGTCACGTTCTTTCTTCTTGCGTTACTGGGCATATTTCCCGGGCAGGTCTTCATCACTTGGGGGACACGATGGTCTCTGGCCAGCAACGCCGCTTTGCTGATGTTGACTCTGCCGATCTCAACGGCCCTGCTAGCATACATTCTTCTTTCGGAGCGGATGACGCGAGTGCGCTGGATCAGCTTTGGGCTCGCCATCGCAGGCGTCCTGATGTGTTCCAACCTGGATTTTGAACACATGAACTTCGGGAAGGGCTACTTCTTGGGGAATGCCTTGATCCTTCTCGGGACTTTGGGCAGCGCCTTTTACAACTCGTACAGCAAAAAGGTGCTGGAACGATATTCACCGCTGGAAGTTCTTTTCTACACCTACGTGGGAATGTTGATTCTAATGACACCTCTGGTGATGGCCGATGAAAGCAGTGTGTTCCGACACATCCCAAGCTTTGCTGCCCGAACTTGGATTGGGCTGGCGCTGCTGACGTTCTTTCACAACTTTCTGTCGATGGTTTTGTTCCTGAAAGCGCTGAAACAGCTTGACGCCATCCAGGCCGCTCTTTCAAATTATTTGATCACATTCTTCGGGATCCCAATCGCTGTGATCTGGCTTGGAGAAAGGCTGGCTCCTCTGGCGCTGGTCGGCGGAATCATTATTCTTGGAAGCACATTGCTGATTACGGTATGGGACAAGCAAAGCGCCAGCACCGAAATAACTGTCGCCGGATCGTCAGCCATAGAATAAATGCAGTCGCGTGAACGGTTGGTTGAATGTGGCAACCCAGAGTCCGATTCGAATGCAGAGGAGATTGGTTTGATGGCAGGCGTAGAGATGAAAAACCTGGTTTTGCAGATTCGTGGCATTGTTCCGATTGTCCCCACGCCTTTCAAGCGAAGCCAGGAAATCGACTGGCAAAGCCTGAGGTCGCTGGTTGACTTTGCCTGGGCGAGCGGGGCGTGCGCAATGTGCCTTCCCGCGTACGCCAGCGAGTTTTACAAGCTTTCAGAAGACGAGCGGCGTCTCCTTATAACAGAGGCTGTGAAGCAGGCGGCTGGACGAATCCCCGTGATCGGGCAGGTGAATGCCTTCTCTGCGGTAAGCGCAAAAGAAGCGGCGTTCGGGGCTCAGCAGTCAGGTGCAAATGCGGTTTCGGTTTCCGTGCCGCGTTTATTCCCTCTTGGTGAGCGCGACATATTCCGCTACTTCGATCACATCCTGCGCGCGATCGATATCCCCATGGTTATTCAGGATTTCAATCCCGGCGGCCCGACGGTCAGCCTGGAATTGATTGCGAACCTGCACCGGACCCACCCGCACTTCCGTTATATCAAGCTTGAGGAACCCCTGATGGCCTCAAAGGTGGAAGCCATTGTCCAGGAGACTTCGGGTGAAGTTGGTGTTTTGGAGGGCTGGGGCGGTATGTACATGCTTGAATTGATTCCGGCCGGGATTTGCGGGGTCATGCCGAGCCTAGGAGCAGCCGATATTCTGGCTCTGGTTTTCCGGCTGGCGACGCATGAGCAAAAGGACGAAGCTTATGGGGCCTTCCGGGACGTGCTTCCCCAAATTGTCTTCAGCCTGCAGAATCTTGAGCTGCTTCACCACGTTGAAAAGTCTCTTCTTGCAGCCCGTGGGATCATCCCTGAAGCGGTTGTCAGGGAAGCCAGCCTTGAAGTGAATAGTCGCGACCGGCAACACATATTTTTCCTGAACGGCAAGGTCCTGGAAGCACTCGATCGGCTCAATCTGCCTCGCAACCCGAACGCAATTTCCGGAGCGACGGCGTGAATCGGTATTTCCTTTATAAAGCCTGACATTGGAAGTGAGATTATCCCGAAACCTGACTCTTACGGTAAAGCAAAGGAGCACGTGAATGGATCGGCGCGATCTTCTTCGGGGGTTTGTGGCAGCAGCCGCTGCAATTCCGGCAGGCGCTTTGGGTGCTAGAGCAGGTGAACCGCCATTGGAGCTTGAAGTCATTGTTTCTTCTGTCGAAGACGCGCTTGCTGCCTATCTCGGGGGGGCAAGCCGCATGGCAATCGAGGTGCAGCTTGACCAGGGAGGCCTGACGCCCCCCTTGCCGTTGGTGAAGAATATCCTCCGAAAGGTGCCGCTGCCTGCGAGAGTGATGCTGCGCCTGGATGTCAGGTTCCAGCTTGACTTTACCTTGAGGGGCAGGAAACAGCTTGAGGAACTGAAGTCTCATGCGCGCGCGCTTTCCCGGTTGAAAATTGATGGTTTCCTGACAGGCTATAGCCGAGATGGTGTTCTCGATCTAAAGGCATTAAGCGAGATTATCTACGCAGCTCCTTCCACCCACTACACGATTCATAATGTGATCGAATTTACAAAAGACCCGTTGGCGGCATTGCGGTCGCTCCGCGATTTCCACCAGATAGACCGGGCATGGTGACCTGCGGCCGCGGCAGCCTCGCCGAACGAATGCGCCGAATCCCGATATACGAAGCGGCGTTCGGTCCAAGCCGCAGGATCGTCCTCGGGGGCCTAGAGCTTGACATGCTGTCTACTCTTCGTCGCGATACGAATATCCGCACCTTCCACCTTGGGACGGCAGTACGCACGCCCCACACGGCTTCCGGAAGAGTTGACAGGGCCAAGGTTCAGGAG
>JAJYJL010000337.1 GCA_021789565.1 Acidobacteriota bacterium | reverse complement strand
GCGGCGAGAGGAACTGCGCGACGCCATTCGCCAGCGCCAAGTCGTGTTTCCGATGAGCGGCATTTTTTAAAAACGACCATTTTTCAGCAACCTGCTAGATTCGTGTTTTGGACAAGAGGGAATATTCGCGCCTATGAAAGAGAACATGGAGGGCTCCCGGCGGTTGTAGTCATTTTTACCGCTGAGAGAATTTTTCGCGATTCGCTCGCTATGATTGATCTTGGGAATTACCAAATTGGTTCAAGGCCGGCATTGCCTCATTCGATCCAGGTCCATGTCTAGATAGTGCCGACAGCTATCGTCCACGATGCTGAGGTGGTACTGGCGTATAATGGCTGAGTCAATTGACGGTCCCAGACTATACTCAGTGAGCTCAGAATGAACGACAAGAGTGAGAGTCGCCAAGTAGGCTTGGAGTTCCGGGCGCCGGAGCCCCTTGAGGATCATGGACCGCGAGCAACGTTGGAAATTCAAGAGCTTGGTGAAGCGGTAGCACGCCGCACACGCAGCCTTCTAGCGCCCGCGCCCATTCTCGATCTTGAACGAGACAAAGGGGCGCGCGGGATCGACCTCTCGCAGCACGATCTGCGGATGCTGTGTCTCGCGCTTCTCGACGTGGTGATCGACAAGATGGGTTTTGCCCAGGGCGCCACTCGCCGGGATGTTGGCCATGCCCTTGCCCCAATTCTTCACGGTGCGGAACCGGGGATAAGCGACGACCGACAGCAGCAAATTCTCGATATCCTGACCGGCGCATTGCTAAATGACCGCGAACGCCGGGAGCAATTCGTCGAACGATACGCGGCGGTCGAGAATGGGCAGGTGTGCTGGCGCGAGTTCGCTTATCGACTCCTAGAGGAAACACAGTCACCTGAGAGCGACGAACGGGTCTTTCGTGCGAGTCATGAAGCTATCAATCTCTATACCTCGATGCTTGGGTTGAATCTTGAGGATGCCTCAATCGCTGATGCCGCGGTCTTGCGTTACCAAGCCGAACGGGGGCGGCTTGACGACGCCATCCATACGGCCCATCAGGCCCAAATCCGAGCCAAGGCGTATGCGGACAAGGTTCGGCGTGCGCTTGAGATTGCCCGGCGCAACGCCGATGAAGCACGATGGGTAAAAGACGTGCTGCCGTTAATTGCGGATGCGCTCGAGCACATTCGGGGCCGCTTAAGCAGAGAACGGGATCTCCGCGCCGGTCTCGAGCAGCGTCGTGATCGTGCCGGCGGTGAGGACTTGGCCAAGCTGACCCGCCTCCTCAACGAGGTCGAAAAGTCTGAACGCACTAACTTGGAATTGCACAACCTACTCATCCCCGCGAGCGAGAAATTCCGCGAGGAGCATTCACGCCAAAGACTCCGGCGCCGGGCGGCATTACTGCCCAACTTGGAGTCCGAGGTGTTCGTACCATGGTTGGGTTTGGAGGGTGGTAGAGCGCTTGGCATGCTCGAGTCCGAACTCAACGCTCTGTCAGGCCACAGCGTTCCCACGCCACTGGGGATTGAACAATTATGGGCAAAACTACTCGCCCCTCCGATGGTGATTGCCCCTCGCACGGCTGACGTTGCTTTGCCTTCCATGGATATGCTGGCCACTACTCCGCTGCCATTTGTCGCTGACGACTACGCCGGAGTGCGCGATTTCCTCCGCACCGAACTGGACGGCAAGCGTCGTTTGTCGGAGATGCTTGAAACCTCCACGGCACGGGGATTGTCAGCCGCATCACAGCGTTTATTCGTCCTCACCGCCATGGAGCAGTACGGCGCTGATAGAGAACGGCAACAGTTCCGCGTGGAACCTGAGCCTGAACCTCTCGTCACCGAGGACTTCGCCGGGGACGAACTTCTTTTGTCGCGCTTGGACATATGAGCGACCCTCCCACCATTGCCTACGAAGCCGGCCGGCTGATCGCATTCGCTCTCCGCCCTAAAAAGTATCCCTGGGCCGAGCGGGAGTATGCGGACCTATTGCATAAGTACGACGAGAACAGTTCACTGCGCACGGTGGTTGACAACGTGCTTGAAGCTATGGGACTGCGCATCGTAAGTGTGAGCGAGCACGGTCTGATTGTTCGGGCGGAAGAGAACAGTCCCTTTCGTCTGTTTGCCGACGATTACAAGGCCAACATGTCGTCCAGCGAACGAATCCTCCATGGGATCATTCAGGTGGCCATCGCTGCATTCACTTTCCCCAAGGCTGAGGTTCTGGATCAAGATGACGAGGTGTTGCCAGCTCCGGTTTCGCCACAACGGCTAGCAGAGTACTTACGAAAGTTCGGCGAGGAAGAGGCTGCGCGTGTTGCTCGGCAACCCGATCGTGCCGAATCTGAGGAACGTCGCGTCTGGCGCGAGGTCTTGATCCCTGCAGTCACTATGCAAACGGAAGGGGGGCGGGAATCCGTCCGCTCCCTCACGGGTATGTGCCACTACGCTCTTGAATACCTGGAGCGTCAGGGTCTGATGCGCTTGATCGACGATACAAGAGAGGGCGGCATTTACCAAGCGACGACAGCTTACCGCATCCGGTTGAAATACCAGGGCGCGCACGTCTTGCTGGACCAAATGAGGGAGTCAGCCGCGACCACGGCGCCCGCTGCTTGATTGTGTCCAATGCCAAGGATAACGCGTATTCATTTCGCCAGCCTCGGTCACCGCGATGCCCGGTTTCCATCGCTCACGCTAGACCTGCGGGACCCACAAGGGTACGCGGCGGACACGATCCTCTGGGCGGAAAATGGGACAGGCAAGACTTCGCTCCTGAATCTGTTCTTCTCTACATATCAGACCAGCCGTCGTCAATTCCTCGGGGCCCGCAGTCAAGCCAAATCACGTGATCTTGAAGATTACGTACAAGACCGCGATCTCTCGTTCATTATCACGGAGTGGGATACCACGGACGACCGCTCCACCCCAGCGCTCCTCGAGGACGGTCCGCGCGAGTGGCTAATCGTCGGCCAACTGCTGGCCTGGAGGGGCCTGGACCGCAGTTCGGGGGACTTGCGCAGGCTGTTCTTCACACTCCGTCCCAACCGGGATGTGCGATTTGAGACGCTGCCCATCCTCGGTCTCGCCGATCCTGTTACATCCTTCGAGGCATTTCGCGACTGGCTGAACAAGCAATCCAAGCGGTACCCAAAGCTGCAAGTGGTGACCGCGACTAATCAAGGCGACTGGCGCGCTCATCTCGAAGCCAACCACCTCGACCCTGAGCTGTTTGCCTACCAGCTTCGGATGAACCTGGCGGAGGGTGGAGTCAACGAGCTGTTCAATGATCTCCGGTCGGACAAAGATTTCATCCGCTTGTTTCTCGAATTGGGCCTCGACCCTGATTTGCCCAACCGCGTGCGAGCCAATCTCAACGAATTCCTGCCGAAGCATCGCCGCCTCAGCGAACTCCGCATACAGGTTGCCTTCAATGAGCGCTTGTTGGTTGCCCTCGGGCTCTTCCTCGACCAACTCAGACTCTTTGGGGATGCCGAAGAAGAGGTGAAGGCTATCGCGCGAGAGGCATCAGCTCTCCTCGCTGCGCTTCAGCTTGCGAAACAGCGATTGGCTGCGGAAATCACCGGCTTGGCAAGCGACCAACAACGTCTGGAAAGAGAGGAGACGAGCCTGACTTCAGCCCGTGAGGCGATTCGCCGCCGCGAGCGGTTCTATACGCACCATCGGATGAAGTTGCAGATCGAGGAGGCGGAAGCCGAGCGTGCACGCGCAAATCGGGCTTGGAGCGATGCCAAGATTGCGGTGCGGCTCGTGGATATGGCCGAATGGCTGGAAAGGTTGCGCACGCTCGAAAGCGAAGCCAGCGCACTCAAGCTGGCTATCGCAGCCGAACAAGAAAAAGCGCGGCCCGAACGCGAGGCGCTGGAGCGACTTGGGGCGGACTACAAGTTTGCGGCGGAGGCCGAAGCCGCAGAGACCAAAGCGCGGCTCGAGAGAGCGCAACAAGAGAAGGCGAGTCTTCACCAGCAGCTTACTCAACTTTCCGAGCAACGGGTCGAGCTGGAACGCGAGACATCAGCCAGGCAGCAGGAGGTGATCAGCCTTCAGCAGTTCTTCGACGGGCGAGAACGTCAAAGAGATCGCCTTCGCAACGACGGCCTCTTGCAGCCTAAGGAAGACGCGGCGGCGGCGGCCGAGCGTTGGCAGCAGATTGTGCGCCGGACGAGTGAGGCGGTTACACGACTCCTTGCGGAGCGGGACCATTGTATCGAGGAGCGAGACAAGATAGCGGCTACCATTCAAGATCTCAGGGGGGAGATCATTGCAGCAGACCAACGGCTTGAGAAGCTCGCCGAATCCATCGCCAATGCGCAGCAACGCGAAGAAGAGCTTGCAACCCACCCGCAGATGCAAGCAGCCATTGAGGCCCCGCGTGCCAATTTGGACTTGCCGCAAACCATGGACCGGATTCGAGATCGTGCCGAGTTGCTCCTTAAACGCCTCCTTCAGTTGAACCTGGACGGTGCAGAGGATCAACGGGCCACAGATTATTTGGCCCGCCATGGGTTGTTTCCGCCATCGCGGGACGCGGAGAAAGTCGTGGAGCAGCTAAAAGCCCAAGGTATTAACAGTGCTGCGCCCGCAACACGCTGGCTTGCAGACAATCAACCCAACTCGGAGGCTGCGACGCGATTGCTTGCTGCCGATCCAGGCCGGTATCAAGGAGTAATGTTCAACCCTCTGGTGGACGAGGCAGGCGTAAAACAGGTTGCGCAATCGCTGCGCTCAGAACATTCAGCGGTCCAGCTCTCGGCCCTTCCTGCCACAATGCCCAAGCAAGAGGAGGTCTCATCGCTAATAGTCCTCCCCCGTCACGCCGGTGCTTACAATCGCCCTGCCGCCGAAATCGAAGCGCAGACTCTCCAAACGCAGATGGCCGCCCGCACAAAGGAACTTGACGAGGTAAGGATTGCGCATGACGGAACTAGCAGACTCCTCGCCGACTTGGAACGATGGCATTCCGAATTCGGTGCGGGCAAACTTGCCGCTATCCGCGAGCGCCGACGGGGCGAGGAACAAAGCCTGGAATTGTTGCGGGAGCGACATGCCACAAGCCAGCAACGGCTTCAGACTCTCAGTCAATCCATCCTGCAACTTGAGGCGGGTGAGCGTGAGCAGAGAGAGTTGCAGTTAAAGGCAGAGAAGGCGAATTCGCGTTTGGAAAACTTCATCGAGCAATTCGACCAGGCTTACGAGGAGAAACGTGGGCTGCTCAATAGGTTGCAACAGCGACTGCGCGAACTGGAAACAGCGCTCGCTGGCCTAGCGGATGAGCGGGTTCGATTGGAGGCCGCCGAGGCCGAAGCTGATACGACCGTCGCCCGGCTCCGCGATGCCGAGCGCGATCTGCGTAAGGAAATCGAAAGTATTACGTACGTGGGCCTGCCTCCAACGCAAGTCCGTGAGGAGATTGAAATATTCCGCAGCCGCTACCGCAGGGAAGTCGAGAGGTTTGAGGGGCGCTTCAAGAGCACAGCCGCACAAGGCAAGCTGGAGGCTGTGCAGGAGCAGATCCAGGAAACGTCCGATAAAATCCATCGCGACTTCGGCGACCTCGACGGTGCCCGCGCCAAAACGATCCTTTCCGCTGGCGACCTCTCCCGCCAACGACGCGTTGCCGAAAGGTCGGCTAATACTGCACACGCAGCGTTCGCGGTCACTGAAAACAACTTGCTCCAAGCACGGCAAGGCCTGACACAGCTTCCGCCGCTGAGCGAGCTGGATCGACCCGCGCAAGGCGAACCAATTCCGCCGACAGCCGTGGAAACCCTGAGCAGGCTGCAAGAATTGTCAGCTGAGGGTAATCGGTTACAGTCTGAGCATGAAAGGGTTCGCGATGAATTGGCTGCAGCCGAAAAGGCATTTGCTGAGACCGAGCGCCGCCGTGAGCGAGCCGAAACGTTGGCCAGACGGCTGGAGGATCTCGGGGTCGATGCCAAGGCGCAGCCTGTGGAATTGCCACCAGACGACGCCGCGGTGGTTGCCCTCGTGGATAAGGTGTGTGAGCAGGTCCGGCGCACCCGTGAGGCGCGCCAGGCGCAGCATGAAAAACTGAAAGAGCGACATGCCAGCATCGTAAACCTCACACAGGACGATGAATTCTCGCGCGAGATGGTCATCCGAGCACGCGATTTATTCAAGACTATGCCTCTCGAAGAACTGATTTTGGTTGCCGGCGACAAGCGCCGGGCCGTCGAAGACGACACCGCAATCCTCCGGGACGAGCTCGACAAGATGCAGACGCACCGGGAGTTGATTGTTGGAGAGCTCCTCAACCGGAGCCAGGAGGCCGTTAGGTTGCTGCGTCGGACTGAGGTGCTCAGTCGAATGCCGGACGACCTCACAGGATGGGAAGGGGAACCGTTTTTGCGCATTCATCTCCGAGTCCCGCCAAGCGAGCAGGAACAATCGGCTCGGCTGCGTGGCTTCGTGGATGGACTGCTGCGTGAAGGCGAGATCCCTTCAGGCGTCGAATTGGTCTTTAGGGCGCTTTTGGCGCTGGTTACTGAGCAGGGTATCGAGGCAACCATTCTCAAGCCGGAGGCTCAGCGCCGCCGCTTGCGATATCCCATGCGCGAAATGGGCAGTTGGAGCGAAGGGGAAGGGACTACAGTCGCCATCTTGCTGTACTGCACGCTGGTGAAATTACGTGCCCAAAGCCGCGGCCAAACTGACCGCCGCACAGAGGTCAGTGCGCTGCTGCTGGATAATCCCATTGGTCCCTGCTCGAAGCCAGAGTTCCTGCAAATGCAGCGCTGGATTGCCGGCCAACTCGGTGTGCAGCTCGTCTACGCGACCGGCGTCAATGACGCACAAGCGCTGAGCGTTTTTCCCAATCGCATTCGCCTCGCTAAGAATCGGCTAGTCCCTGCCACCGGTGAATTGGCTGTCGGGGTGGTCAGCAATAATGGAGATTCCATCGTAAACGAGATTCGCATTTTTGATCGCGCAGGCGAGGCCAAATCGTGAACGCGTCCGAACAACTCCAGGAATTCTTGCTCGATCACGCTGGCGGGCGCAGGCGGGTGGATATCGAACTGCTTCTCCAGGGTTTGCACGCGGTGCATCCCGAACTGGCATCCACTCCCGCAGCGCGGGCAAAGCTCCGCGAGTTGCTCGATTTATTGGAACTGGATGGCCGCATCCAACTACCTAAAGGCAAGAGGGGTTGGGATCGTAGCAGTCTGCCTCCTTTACCGCTCTGGGTCCAACTGGCGCACGAAGGGGCGCCTGAAGAGGTGGAAGCAGGCCTCCGCGAAATTCCATGGGCGCCCGAATTGCGTTTCCTTGGCAATGCGCGCCCAAGCGTATCCTTGGACTGCCTTCAGAAGCTACAAGAATTCTTTGCCAAAGGAGGTCGTGATCGTGAACCCGTCCCCATTAAGGAGCGGTCGCTTCAAATCTTCGGGGACGAAAAGCGACTGGATGCACTTATTCGCGGTTCGAGCCTGTTCGCGCCGGGCAGGTTGACACTCGAGCAGTTGCGATGCTTCGTGGTACCGGAACCGCTCGCCTGGGAGCGAGGCCCAACAAATGGCGGACCGGTTCTGGTCATTGAAAACGCAGCGACCTGGGACTCGTACTGCCGCTGGAACCGAGAACGCGGTTTTTTCAGCGCAATTGTTTACGGCTGCGGCAACCAATTCATGCACAGCGTGGG
>JAJYJL010000336.1 GCA_021789565.1 Acidobacteriota bacterium | reverse complement strand
ATTCTCCGCGAGAAGCGCCAGCCTTGAGGTCAAAGACTACGGCCTTCACTTCATATGGAAGTTGGTCACGGCGGGCTTGTTTTCGATGGATTTCCATAGCTTCCAATTGTGCGCGGGCCTGTTCGCGGTAGCCGACTGAGTTGTAGGCACAGAACGGAATCTGCTTGCCACCAGGCAACAGGAATTCCTTGCAGCACTTCATCACATTTTTCTGGTTGAAGGTCCACGGATCCATGAAGTCCTGCAACATGATCATGAGCATATTGTTCGCAATGTCGCCGATGGTCAGGCTTTCCGGCAGGCCGCACGCCTGGCAGGAGACAGCAAACTGTTCCGCCGATTTTTGCGAACCAGAGACCGAAGAGGACGACCAGAGTCCTTCAAGAGCCTTCTTGATCTCCAGACTGAAGTCCGGCATTACGCGGTTGGTGATGTAGTCCAGATACTCATAGACATTTACGATGCGGGAGAGCGGCGTCACCTGGTCGCCATCAATGAACGCGTAGGTGACCGAATTGCATGTCGGAAAACAGCATGGAACGGGAATAAAGTCGCTGACGACGAACTTGCCAGTGGTCTGCTCCTCGATCAGCCGGAGGATATCTGGAATCGTAATGCGCCGCATCGGATCGTGGTGCATGTGGCGGCCGACATGAAACGCCGGCTGAAAATTGATGCCGCGGACTGCGGGATGCCGAATGGCGAAGTCGATGATTCTGCCGATCTCATGATCATTCACGTCGCGCTCGATTGCGGGGACAAGCGTCACGTTCAGACCAATCGAAGCGAGCCGGTCGAGTGCGCGCAGTTTTTCGTCCAGAATGTCCGGCTCGCCGCGGATGATGCGGTAGGTCTCGCGGTCAAAGCCATCGAACTGGAAGTAGAGCGACGGGCGCACTTCGTTGATTTGTTCAAGAAAGCGGTCATCGTGGGCGATGCGCTTGCCGTTGGTGTTGACCATGACAAACGGGATGCCGCGCGCTTTCGCGGCTGCAACAAAGTCGATGATTTGCGGATGAATCGTTGGCTCGCCGCCCGAGAACTGAATCACTTCGGGAGTGCCTTCGGTGCGGACAAAATCATCCAGCATGGTTTCCACTTCCTCCATCGTCAGGCTGAAGCCGGGACGCGCATCGGCGAAGCAGAGGGGGCAGTCCATATTGCAGGCACTATTTACTTCGATAATGCCCAGGCAGGCGTGCTGTTGATGGTCCGGGCAGAGGCCGCAGTCGTGTGGACAACCGTCCCGGATTTCCGTCCCAAACGCCAGCGGAATCGTTCCGGGCTTGTTGTATTTGCTCAGGCGAACGTAGGCATCGGCATCCCCATAGACAAGCGCCTCGAACGGGCCGCACTCGGGACAGCGCTTTGCCATGTACACCTTGTTGTCGCGCAAGAGTATCTTTGCATCGATCACTTTTCTGCATTGCGGACAGATGCTTCGGGTCAGCTCAAAAAATATGTAGTCCGCGTCTCGTTTCATTGGGACACGAGATCCATCGTTCGCGTGTAGCTGGCCGTTCAAGGCGTCTACGTTCGAGGAGTCCAAAAGGGCCGCCTTCCTGTTGTGTTCACTGCCACAACTTAAAGGATTCCTGAGGTGAGATAAGGTTACAAGCACCGGGCTTCGTAACATTTCACATGCTCAAACATCCTACTGACAGGCAGGGGCTAAATCGACGCATGCACCAACGATCAGACCGACTGGCAATCACAATTCTTGCACACGCCGTTCTGCGGATCGCGAGCAGCGCGAGCGGCGTGCTGATCGGAATCTACCTGGCAAACCTGAGTGGGCACGGATTTCCAATCGATACCCGGCTTCTTGGAACGCTGGGCGCGGTCTCCTTCGCTGCCGAACTTGCCTTTTCCATTCCTTTCGGGATGGCCTCGGACGCCATCTCACCGCGCTGGCTCATGGCGACTGGCGCCGTGACCGGTGCGCTGGCCGTCCAACTTTTTGCCTGGAGCTCCCATGTCGGCATATTTTTTCTGAGCCGGACGCTGGAGGGAATGGGAGTGGCTGCCGTCACACCGCCTCTGCTCGCCTATCTTGCCGACGCATCCACGCATGACGCCGGTCTGCGCGCTCGTGTGATGAGCTTCTTCGAACTTTCCCTGCTGGCCGGGCTGGCGCTCGGTGGCCTGATGGGGAGCGAATTCTGGCAACACTTTCACGTCAGATCATTCAGCCTTGTCGCCATTGCTTATCTTGTCGCTTCTGCATTGCTGGTCTGGAGTGCAAAAGGCGCTACCCGTCATGGCCACCATGCCGCATTGCAGGGACTGTTGCGTGCGCTGAAGAACCCCTTCGTCCGTTCTCTCGCTCCGGTCTGGCTGTGCGTGAACGCAATTGTGGGCCTATGGCTTGGCCCCACGCTCCCATTTTTGCTCACTCGGAAGGCCCAAGGAGGACAGTATCTGGACGGAATGTTCTCTGCCAATCCGGCGCAGGTCGGCTGGCTCCTGCTGGGCTACTCCATCGTCTTTGGCATCGGCGTGACGGGTTGGAGTTTTGTACTCCCTCAAATGCGAGTTCGTTCTGCCATGCAGGTATCGCTTCTGGCCATGTTGCCAGTCTGCCTGGGACTCTTCGCCATCAATCATTCCGGTGAGATGACGGCGACGATGCGCTGGGCTTTCACCGTGGTCACCGCTCTGCTCATCATGGTGGAGAGCGGCTTTACTCCCGCTGCCCTGGCATGGCTGGCGCAGTCGCTGGGCACGGGCACCGGCAAAGGCGCTGCCATGGGCATCTACTCGGTCTTGCTCAGCGTGGGCGCGATTGGCGGATCGCTGCTAGCCGGCGAACTCGGAAAAGCGCTCCAGGTGGACGGACTCCTGCTGGCTACAGGCGCAATGGGTGTCTGCGGCCTGCTGCTCCTCCATTGGGTCACTGCAGCCACAATGCAATATGAAGAGGGAAATCATGAAGCTGCCTGAATACGATTTCGCTGTCATCGGCGCTGGCGCCTCCGGCTTGATTGCGGCTGACTTTGCCGTTCAACTTGGCGCAAAAACTGTCTTGCTCGAAAAAGGCTTGATCGGCGGAGACTGCACGTGGACGGGATGCGTCCCCAGCAAATCATTGATCAAGGTGGCCACCGTGGCTCATCATGCACGTGTGGCGTCGCGATACGGGGTCCATGCCAGCGCCCCAACGGTCAATATGCCGGAGGTGCGCGAGTACCTGCGCGCAACCATTCAGCAAATCTATGAGCCAACCACTCCAGAGGCGCTCAGCAACAAAGGTATGGACGTTCTCCTCGGAGACACGCGGTTTCTCGATCCTCACACGCTGGAAGTAGGAACAAAGCGAATCCGAGCGAAGAAACTTCTGATCAACACCGGCGCCGAGCCACGTATTCCCGCACTCCCTGGATTGACAGAGGTCCCCTTCTCCACCTACAAGCAAATCTTCGACAACGACCGGCTGCCGCAGCGAATGCTCGTCATCGGTGGCGGCCCGATTGGTTGCGAAATCGCTCAGGCTTATCGAAGGCTCGGCGCTGAAGTGACGGTTATCGCCGAGCGCCTGCTGTCGTCGGAGGAGCCGGAGGTCTCGGAACTGATAAGCCGGATTTTTGAACAGGAAGGCGTCGAGCGCGTGGTTGCGCGCGCCGAGTCCGTGCACAAGAAAGACGGCATGATCACCGTCGAGACCAGGGTGGGGAATGCGACCGCCGATCTTTTGTTGATTGCGACGGGACGCGCACCGCTGGTTCGAAACCTGGGACTGGAAGCGGCCAAAGTGAGCTATTCGGAACGGGGCATTCAGGTCAATGATCATCTGCAAACGACAGCAAGCCACATTTACGCCGCAGGCGATGTAATTGGCGGGCCGCAATATTCCCATCTGGCCGGCTGGCAGGGGTTTCAGGCAGTCAGAAACGCCCTGCTTCCCGGCAATAATGCCGGAACGAGCGATGCACTGCCGCGTATCGTCTTCACGGCCCCTGAAGTCGCTCAGATCGGCCTGACGGAACGGGCAGCGCGAGAGAAATTCAAACCCGGCGAGCTCGAGATCATGTCCTTCGACATTGGTAAAGTCGATCGCGCCGTGAACGAAGACGACCGGCTGGGACTGCTGAAGATCATCGCCCGCGGAAACGGCATCATCGTCGGCGCAAGCATCGTCGGCGAGCGCGCCGGTGAGGCGATTACAGAAATCGCCATCGCCATGCGCAACAAACTGAAGCTGAGCGACCTGGCCGCGACGATCCATCCCTATCCGACTTATTCGACCGGGGTACAGCTGTTGGCGACCAAGATGGCCGTGGAGAGCGCTTTCTCTGGAACGTCAGGTAAGATCATTCGCGGTCTGTTTGCAATGTGGCGTTGAGCGTTCCCGCGTAATGCGCCGCATTTTATTTCGTCCTTCAATCGTCATCCAATCTGCCAGGGAGAAATGAGAATGCTTTCAAAAACGGAATTGCCACAGTCGCGCATACTTGCGCTGGATGTGAACGAAACGCTTCTCGACGTGAACGCTCTGCGTCCCCACTTTCAGCGCATCTTCGGCAATGGCAGCGTGCTCAAAGAATGGTTCACACAGATGCTGCTCTACGCGCAATCCGTGACATTGACCGGCACTTTTGTCGATTTCACCACTCTTGCACGTTGTGCGATGGAGTTGGCGGCAAACATCCATGCTGTCCAATTAAGTGAAGCGGATGAGACGTCCATCCTGAACGCGATAAAGATCCTGCCCGCCCATCCCGACGTATCCGACGCATTGCAACGCCTGCGCCAGAACGGCTTTCGCCTGGTCACTCTGACCAACTCAACCCAATCCACAGTCGAGGCGCAGATGCACTCCGCGGGACTCGCACCTCTGTTCGAGCGGATGTTCTCCATCGATGCCGTTAAAAAATACAAGCCTCATCCGGACACCTATCATTACGTGGCGAAGCAACTCAATGTAAAGACAAGTGAGATGGTAATGATTGCTGCGCATCCGTGGGATTTGATGGGCGCGAAAGCCGCTGGATGTGGAGTAGCGTTCGTGGAGCGGCCAGGTGCTTCCTGGTTTTATTCATCGCCAAAGCCGGAACTTTCTGCGACAAACTTGAATGAACTCGCCGCCCGTTTGATTTCCAGAGAATAGAAAGCGACGGGTGCTGTCGAGCTTGCCCGTTGCTGCTCAATGTACTCCCGCCATGCGAAGGAGCAAGAATGCGGCGATTCCCAGCAACGCAGCTCCGGGCAACGTCACGACCCAAGCAATCAACATGTCACGAACAGTTTTCATGTTCACTCGTTCGTTTTTGGTCGAGCCGATTCCAATGATTGCGCCCGAGGCGACCTGCGTGGTGGACATCGGCCATCCCAACACAGCGCCGAATCCCACCAGTGTCGCCGTTATCAAATTGGCTGCAAAACCTTCGCGGTGATCCATTGGCGTCACCTCGCAAGCCAATACTTCGGTGACTCGCTGCCCCGCTACCCAGCTTCCGGCAACGACACCCAGTGTAATGGCGACAAAATAGGCAAGAGGGAAAATCGGCGCCGTTCCTGAGAGGACGGCTGCGCTCAAAACGATCGCCACCATCTTCGGTACATCGTTCAGTCCGCGGGCAACGCTGGTGGCCCCGCTGGTAAGCCAGTGCAGACGGTTGAGGGTGATCCAGGGAGCCCTGCCCTCACCCGTGCGGCACATCGTGAGTTCGAGTTGAGGCATGACATAGGTCGAATATGTCAGGACCTCACTGCCGGTGCCGGCCTCAAGCGGCTGAACCATCTCCGCGCAAATGCAGTCGTCCCTTAAGCCAGGGGCGAGCATCTTCCAGGTGCGAAGAAGACCAGCAGTAAGAACCAGCGATGCTATGGGGCTCAGCAGCAATGGGAGTGCGATTTTGTCGCCCAGCGACAACCAGTTGACACCTCCAAACCCGTAGGCCAAAGAAGAAACGCCAATCACGGAACCGACAATGGCATGTGTGGTGGAGACAGGAAGAGCTTTGCGCGTAGCAATGAAGACCCACATCGCGGCTCCAGCGATTCCAGCGAAAGCGGCAGACATGCTTGCGTCGATCCCAGGAGCCAGAAGACCCTTGCCAAACGTCTGGATCATGGCTCGCGCCACGAATGCTCCCGCAAGACCGCCGGCACCCGTCCAGAGCGTGCCCCACAGAATGGCACGACAATAACTCGTAACACCGCTGCCGACCAAGGTGGCAATTCCTTTCGATACGTCATTCGAGCCGTTCGCATAGGCCAGAGCGAAACCAAGCGCGAGCACAAGTATTAGAGTCATCGAATTCCCACCCCGGCAACCTCCGGATGCTATACGGTCGTCACAGGCCGAGGCTCCCATGCATATGCCCGAAATGCGGCATCGACCTCCGTATGCAGGAGATGATTGCTGTAATTGCTGATCGTTTTGACCGCGATGGCAAGCACGATATCCAGCACATCACGGTCGCCGTATCCGGCAGCAAGGAAAGCCTCGAATTGTTCAGTCGTCGGGTTGCCGCGTTGCTCCACCATGATCGCTGTGAACTCCGACAAAGCGGCCAGCCTCGCATCGGGAATGAGACCGCCGGTCCGCAATGCCTCTAACACTTCTGCGGGCACTTTGGACATCTTGTCGGCGATCATGCTGTGGGCTGCCATGCAGTACGTGCAACCATGAAAACGACTAATCGTCAGCAGCACCACTTCCTGCTCAACGGCGGTAAAGCCGCTTGCTTCACGGAAGCGTTGATAGCCGAGCAAGTAAGTTTCCAGCAGGCCAGGGGAATTCGCCATTCCCGCATACATATTGGGGACGAATCCCATCTGAGCTTTCGCTTTTTCGAGCAGTGTTTTTGCTGCTCCTTCCGTGCCGTCAATGGTTTGTCCTGGAATTCTGAGTTGTGCGGTGGACATGATCGTCGAAGCTCCTTTTCAGATTTTGAGAGATTGATGATTCTGCAACTCACCGCGTCTCGCTCCACGGCGAGACGAGTGGTGCCACGAAACCGCGAAAACAAAATGCGTCATCGATGCCGTATTGCTTCCGGGGCGCGCACCGTGTCGAGCGGTATCACCTGCAACGTCCACTTGACTGGCTGAGTCACCGGGTTGAAGCACTCATTATCGTTGCAAGCCTGATAGTCGAGCGTTCCTGTGACTGCTACCTGCTTGCCCTGGCCGACAGAATGGACAAACTCACGCGTGGCGCACATGATTATGTCGTTCCTGATCACGGTGGGCTTGTTGTAGACCGGCACAGACTCCTTGAGAATCGGGAACTTCAAGATGGTTCCCTGCGGATAATTCGCCGGAAGTGCTTGAAAATCCGGACTTGCGTTCAGCGTCAGCTTCACGACTTTGTAACCATACGCTTCTGCGCCGGGAGCGTAGACGTGCACCTTCGCGGCAGGAAAGACGGTCACCATGAGTTCAAGCCGGCTCCCTGGGCCGACAATCTTGTCGGACTGGGCAAGCTGAACGGTCACATGCCGCCCGTGCCGGACAATAAACGGATGAACAGTGGAGACCGGGCCGCCGAAGATCGCCGCATAAGCGTCATTGGGAGTGAACCGGTTGTAATATTCCGCTTCAAAGAATCGTTTCTGGATGATGCCATCCGGCGCGATGTAATATATGCCCGGATACGGGATACCTGCGGCAAACCCTTTGCCTTCCGGATTGAGTATGCCAAAGGCGCGGATGATCTTCGAT
>JAJYJL010000335.1 GCA_021789565.1 Acidobacteriota bacterium | reverse complement strand
TCCGATCTACGCTCTATGTCCATGACAATATTTTTCAGGGCAACACCAGCTACGGCCCTCCAAGCGCCAATCCGACCAAAGACGCTATCGTGCTGGGTGGAACGGTCTGGAACGACCCGGCGCTGAATCTGGACACAAACTTTCGCGGCTTCGGAACGCGGGTTACCGGGAACACGTTCGCTCATATCCGCCATGCGGTAATGGCCAACGTGGATGCGAACGGACTTGTGATTACCGACAACATGGTGAGCCTGACCTGCGGCTCGGGAACAGCGGGCGACGCGCCATTTGTTTTGCAGGGCGATGGGACGCACTACACCGCCGGCGGGTACATGGCCGGGAACCTGATCGAAGAATACGGATACACCTACGGCGTGAAGCTGGCTTCAACCGTGGTCGGCTGGCTCTTTGAAGGCAACAACTTTTACGATAGCTCGACCTCGACAGCGGATTATGACGCCGAGAACTCGACGACTTATTCAAACACTTTTATCGCCTCGCAAGGGAGCGCGCCAGCGGTCCTGAGAAGCGGCGCAACGTCTGTGCTGAACACGGTCATCAACCCCGCCAGCGGGAATACGATCTCCGGCATCACCGGATCGCAGAGTTATTTTCCCAAAGGCTTCGTTTTCGATCAGGGACAGGATCAGGTGAAGTTTACGGCGCAGTTCGGGCCGACGATCACCAATCCGTCGGGGGATACGTTCAACACCTACTTTTCACATAACGGCAGCGGAGCGCCGCAACTGGACTGGCGGTTTACGCCGAGCGGCGGTGGGCTGGAGACGAGCTTGAGCTTGTTCCAGACAGCCAGCAACGGGTATCTACAATGCGGCGTCACGGCCTGCATCATCCAGTCCGGCAACGGCGATCTGCGCCTGATCGCCAACAGCGCCGGCGGCGTGACCTGGCTTGGAAATTCGACGGCGCAGCCCAGTTACTTCAGCGACTCGGTGATGCATGTTGGAACCAAAGCGGCGTTCCTGGGACAGATCCAGCAGACCGCAGTAGCTTATGCCTCCGCACCAGCCTGTAACAGCGGCAACGAAGGGTCAATCCAGGCGATCACTGATTCCACCGTGAGCACGTGGGGATCAACGATTGCAGGCGGCGGCGCGAACCATGTGCTCGGCTATTGCGACGGCACGAACTGGACGGTAGGGGCGAAATGAGTTCATTGAGGGATCGAGTGGTGAACGATTGGGCGATTGAAAATCCCAAAGTCGCAAATCGTTCAATCACAAATCACAAAGGGAGGAACAAATGGCGAATATTGATGCAACAAAAATCCATCAGGGCCCGGGCCGTTTCTGGCTGAACGTTTCGGTGCCGGCAACGGGCAGCCGTTTGATTATCGACTCGAACGGAAACCCGACCGCGGGCACCCCGCTGTTTGCGGGCGCAACGGACGGCGCGGCCACCATGGTGCTGACTCCGAAACTGACCGAGGTCACTGCCGACCAGGTGACCGGCCCGGTGGACGTTGTACTGACCGGCGAGGCCGCTGCCATAGAGGTGACGCTGAAAGAATCCGACCTGGCGAAGCTGAAGAATTACGTCGTCAACGGAAGCTTCGCGACCGGAACCGACACCTCGCTGCCGGCGGGCGCGCAGAGCTACGAGGAAATCTCGTTTGGCGGCCTGATGGCGATTCCCAGGACATCTGTGGCGGTGATCTCCGAGCGGCGTGATTCGCCCGGCAAATTTGTGGTGACCCAACTCTACCAGGCCTACCAGGCCGAGGCTGTGCAGCTGCCGTTTCAGCGCGCCAAGGATACAACTTACAAAATCAAGTTCGAGGGCCTTGCCGACGCTACGCGCCCGGTTGGCGACCAGGTGGGGAAAATCTACAGACAGGTCTAGGGATTGGAAGACTGGTTCATTGAGGAAGCCGGACAATGAGCCAAGCGAGAAATCAGTCAAAGGATGGGGGGTCAAATGGGGAAAAGTCATGGTAACGGAATCGCCACCAGTGAAAGCTGGCGGCACGCGGCAAGAGCCGACCGCGAAGCCCGCGCGGAACATCTGGTGCTGCCGAGCGGCGCGACCATCCTGGCCGCCCGGCCGGAGCCGCTGGAGTGGGTGCTGTCCGGACGCATCCCGCAGGGGCTGCTGGCCGTGGCGATGGAAGATCCGCAATCGTCGCCGGCGGGCAGCGACCGCGAACTGACGCGGGAGGAAATCATTGACCTGGCCAACTTTGCCTCGCGGCTGGTGGAGGCGAGCGTGGTGGACCCGCCCATCGGGGACGGGCCGGACGAAATTTCGCTGGACGAAATTCCCATCCGCGACCGGGCGTTCATCTTTGAGTGGGCGTGCCGGGCGCTGAGCGGGAACGACGCTGAAACGCCGGCACAAGGGGCGGCGTGCGCCGCAGCCCATCCGGCAAAGGAGGACCTCTCCAGCGCCAAGCTGGAGGGGTTTCGTCAGAAGTGACAACTTCACGCTGCTGGCGATGGCCGCGAAAACATTCGGCTGCCGCCCCAGCCAGATGGTTGACTTGCACGACCCCGTGCTGGCGCTCGATTTTGACCTGGCGGCGGCGGCCAGGCTGTTAGTTGCCGAACACGCGGTTGCAAGAGCCATGGCAGAAGGCCTTGATGAAACCGCGCCCGCCGGCCAGCGCGCCAGAAACCTACATTGGTAAGTTGAAAGATGAGAGGACGATGGCTACAAACAGCGCAGCAGAACTCCTGATTCGCATTGCCGCCGATCCTTCGCAGGCGGAATCGAGCATTCAGTCATTCCGCTCGAACTTCAGCGGCAACCTGAGCGGCATGAACTCCGACCTGTCGCAGTGGTCGAGGCGCGGGACTTCCAGCTTTGGCAGCGTGCAGAAATCGCTGCAGGGCCTGACCAGCAATTTCAGCCTGGGCCTCGGCAGCCTGAACACTTCGCTGAAGCAGAACCAGAATGCCATCAGCCAATGGGGAAGCGGCGTCAGCAGCACCTTTACGAGCGCGCTGAGCGTTTCGAACGCGCTGCAAACCAGCCTGCTCGGCAGCTTGCAGGCGTTTGATTCGGCGCTGGTGCGGAACGCCGGCAACGCAAGGGTCTGGCAGAAGAGCATTGGCCAGGCTTTTGAAAAGGCCGCGCTCACGTCTATCAGCTCCATCGCCAGGGAAGCCGTAGTGCGAGCGATCTATTCAACGGCGCTCGGTTTCTACATGCTGGCCGTCGGAGATTTTGCGGGCGCGGCCCAGGCGTTTGAAGCCGCGGCGGTGTTTGGCGCGGTGGGCGGCGCTGCCGGGCTGGCAGCACAGGCGCTCGGCGCAGGAAGTTCCAGTAGCAGCACGCGCCACAAGAGCTCATCGAGCAGCAAATCGGCAAGCGGTCATACCACCTCCGCAAAGGCGTCCGGATCGCAAAACGGGTCACAGAGCGCGCAGACGATCCAGGTGATTTTCCAGGGCCCTGTCTACGGAGGGCAGGCTGGACTCGACGAACTGGTCCAGCACATCTCGACGGCGGTTATCGAGCGCGACGTGAACCTGGTTGCCTACACCGTAGTGCGGCAGCCGGCGACGCGCGCTTGAGAGGGAAGCTGAGCAAGTGACAGGCAGCATGTGGTTCCACATACCACCTGCGATATACGACCTGTCACATCCGGGAGGTTGAAAGCAGTGAGCTATCCAAAGATTGTTTACACACCTGGCGGCGGCGGGGAGCAGACACTGAACTTTACATCTGCGCCGCGACAGCAGCCGGGCTACTCGAAGAGCGCCGTCCGGCATGACAACATTTCGACGGCGGGCGTCCGCGAATCCGTGCTGGAACGTATTGACGCCTTCCTGGAATTCAGCGTCGATTACATCCAGGCTGGGACCGACCTCGAAAACTGGTCAAATTTCCTGGACTTCGCCCTCACCGGAGCGGCATTTACCTATTACCCTGACGCTTCGCTGGCCGGGTTTATCAATTGCCTTCTGGAAGACACCAGCGACACCGTGGCGTATGTGGCGCCGGGGGTTTACAGCGTGAAGGTGAAATTCCGCCAGCAGGTCTTGTAAAGATTGATTCATTTACCCGTTGAATGATGGGTCGAAAGAGCTTTTTGAGGATGGTGCAAAACAATGCCCGTGGTTACCAATCCAAGTTTTGATTTGAACAATGCGGCGCTTGCCAAGCGGCCCCTTTACGTTGCGCAGATTGATGGCCTCATGGACCAGCTGACGACCTTCCGGCCGGAAGACATGAATGTGGGCCAAACGGGCTACGGCGTGAACGGCTATGGGACAACCGGGTACGGATACTGACTTTAAGTCCCCGCTTGCGAGACATTAAGTGATCTGGCGATTCGAAATTCCCAGTCATTCAACGACCCGTTCATTCAACAAAGGTAAGGAGCATTGGGATGGCAGAAGTCGGCGATTATTATTCCGGAGATCTTGCAGGGACGCTGGACCAGGAGCTTGCCTGGGTATTGGGCCAGATGAACGCCAACGTCTCGCCGTTTGAAGGCGTCGCACTCTCGACCCAGACTGCAGCACCGTTTGTTGAGGGCGCCATAGACCCGGTGAACAATTCCTTTTCCGATCTCGCGCAGGATTCCTGGCCCAATATTGTCCTCGATCCCATTGCGGGCGTGAATGCTGATGACCAGGCCGGGCCGGATGGCTTTCCCATCAATTATTCTTCAATCCCATTGCTTTCCGGCAACCTGTTGATCAATCTTTTCACGCTGAGCATTGCCAGCAGCATCAGCGGTCGCGTGTTTAACCTGACCCAGCCAGCTTCTGCATACAGGGTGGACGTTTATTCGTGGAGCAGTACTTTCAATTATCAGGGATCGGCAACGATCGCCCCGGATGGCACGTGGGTGGTGCTGGCCGTACAGCCCGGCACGGTGATTGCCTTCCTGATGGACACCACCACGGCACAGCCGTCAGCCGGCTCTTCCACGCCCTCCGTCACAGGATGGGTGGCGCATTCCAACACCGGTGTAGGGACAAAGCTCCGGGACTATTTCGTTCGCATTACGGTCAAGAACGGGGCAGAATCCCTCCAGGAAGATTACATTCCGATCATTGTCCAGGACTCGATGCATGCGCGGTTCGGGACCAGCCTGGTTGTCAATTCCGGTACGCCCATAGCCCACGTCTTCTATAACGATCCGGTGCTGGGGCCTCTCGACCTTTATTCAACATTGCAGAACCCGGCGGTCTACTCGGACCTGCCGCGTGATGTTGAGGTCCCGCCGGGCGACCCTGACTTTGTCAACGCAACGCGGCTGACCAGTTCCAACATACCGGCGTTAGAGAGCCGCAGCTCCATCTATGGCGCGGCGCTGGCCATTATCAGTTTTGCCGTGGGCGGCCTGTGGGACGCCGCGGCACGCATCATCAACCGCCTCAACAACCTCCTGGACAATCCGGCCTACCTGCCTGCCGTGGTCCTTGAAGATGCCCAGGACGGCACCACCTCACGCTGGTTGCTCCAGTCGGGCGCGGGCATAGCGAGCAACATTCTGGACACCACCGAACCGCCGTCGGAATCAGGGGGATCGGACGTCATTTCGTTTGTCGCCACAACTGCGCCGGCGAGTTGGAAATTTACCGGAATTGGATTGCCCGACAGCGCCGATGCGTTGGTACAGTGGCGGTACAAGGCGAACGTCGGTTTCAAATTTACGGTGGGGCTTGCCAGTTCCACGGGGCAGGTGACCGCGTTTTGCCTGGTTTCGTCCGGTACGGCGGGGTACGATGCGGCTACTAAGACGGTGACGGCGGTGGCGCCGCTCGAGGCGAACAACTGGCAGGTTTACCTTGCCGACCTAAATACCCGGATCGGCCAGTACCGGAGCGGAGAAACTGTTACCTCCATCACTTCGTTCGAAGTTGAGCTTGAATCCGCCGGCAGTCTGAACCTGGACGATCTTTCTGCCGGGTCCCGGCAGCCTGCGGGATCGTTCAGCCTTTCCTATGACGTTTACAACGGCCAGGTGGACCAATTCTGCATCCGCACGGGTGCGTTGGCGTGGGTCGCCTACGCTTACGGCATTTACGTGGAGCGGACGGGCGATTTTGAGCGGACGGCGATGGGTCTCCAGAGCATCCTGAACTTTCTTTTCTCCCTGCAATCTACGGCAACGGACCTGCGCCAGAACCTGCTGACGATGGGCTGGGGAATGTACCAGGATCCCGGTTATCAGTTCTTGCCCGGGCCGATGGCGAGCGTTTCCACCGTGGACAACATCGCCGCTTACTTTGCATTCAACAAAGCTGCGCGCGTGCTTCCGACGGCGGCCCAGAGGTTATTGACGCAGGGGCTGATTACGCAGGCAGAGGCGGACCAACTGAACGGCACGGCGAGGACAGCATCCGCCAAAGCTTCTGTGATCAGCAATGCCATCCTGAACCAGCTCTGGATTCCGGCGGCGGCCAATGTGAAGGGCCACTTTGCCCACGGGGCCTTGAGTTCCGGCCTGGACACATCGCTGGCCCTCGATGCGGCCAGTTCATTACCGGCGCTGTTTTGCCACGAAGTTGGCGACGATGCCAAGGCCGTCTCCTGCCTGGAGTTTGCCTACGAGAACTTTTTCCTTCCAAACCAGCAGATCCTGATTAGCGCCGCCACGAATTCTTACAACCAGGCTTACCAGCAACTGACGCCTTTTGACGGGTTCAAGCCTTACACGGATTCAACGGGCGGTTATTCCGGCTCTCCAGCAACGGTCTCGATGGAGGGGACGTGGGGGATTGTGGCCGGGCTGATGAGACTGAGTGATAATACCGACCTCCAGACCTACTTCAGCGCAAACTACGCGGGCGGGCTGACTTCCTTCATCGCGCGGCTGGTGGAAAGCATGAAGATCGTAGCCGGGGTCACCAGCTCGAGCGGATTGCAGTCTTATTCGCTGGCTTCAAGGGAACTGCCCTGGGAAGTGGCTGTACGCAACACCGTGTCGTCAACGGTGTGGTTCTGGCTGACGGCCACACGGAACGATATGTTGCTATCCACGTTCTCTGTTGATCTTGGCAAACATCCATGCCTGAAGGTGCCGCAGGGGGTTCATCAAAGTATACGGCAGCTTCAGGGCCAAAGCTCAATTGGCGCGCTTGAAATTGACGCCGTTGACGGCGGCGGGTTCATGACGGCGCTCGCAAGCGGCGGCAAGCTGGTGGGCCGCAGGCTGACACTCAGCGTGGGCTATCCGGGAATGAACTCCTCGGATTTTGTGACCATCGCCACACAGGAGATTGAAGGTGTCGAGGTGCTCGCCGCGGGCGGGGGTCTGCGCCTGGGTTGCCAGGACCTCAACCGCTATGCCAAGTCGCAAATCTTCACCGTGGGGGACGATGGGTCCGCCGTGTCGAACAAACACCCGAGGACCGTACTGGCCAATCCGATGGATATCATTCTGATCGTTCTCCAGAATGAACTGGGATTGGGGCAGCCGTCCCTGCTGGAGCCTTCAGCCTGGAAGCTCTACGACCCAGCCCAGTGGGATTCCACATTTACGACCAACCCCACGCTGATTAACCCCAACCCCTACGTGGATGTTGACCAGGTATTGTTCTACCGCAACGGCATTTTTGCGGGTTTCCTTTTTGACTTTGAATTCAAACGGCCGGTGGAAGCCAAGCAGTTTCTGGAATTCGAGGTCTTTCATCCGCTTGGCGGTTATGCGGTGATTCTGGCGGATGGGCAAATGTCTCCGCGATTCTTTGTTCCTCCTTATTCCCTGGCAGGACTGGCCTCCCTCAACGAGCG
>JAJYJL010000334.1 GCA_021789565.1 Acidobacteriota bacterium | reverse complement strand
CAAATAGCGCGCGGGTCGGCTTAGAGGAGAAGCGGGGCGCGGTTTCTATCCATTGAAGGATTCTCACGCTGCGACGGCGCGGGACGTCAGGCACATCTCCGCGGCCCGAATCATGTCCTGCTCCGGAACCGGCTCTTCCAGATAGTCTCTTGCCCCAAGGTGCATGGCGTCCAGGTAGCAACTCATGTTCAGGACGCGGGCCACCACGAGGACCTGCCTGGCACGGTCCATTCTAATCGCCTTTTCCAGAACCCTGCGTCCCTCGAATTCCGGACTTCCCTGGCTTAAAACCACCAAGTCAAAATGCTCGGCTCCGAGGCAGTTCAGGGCCTCGTCGTATGAGTCGCAGGTCACCACCGCGCACCCGGCGCGCTGGAGCACTGTCCGGTAATAGACCAGATCAGCAGGGTCCTCGTCAACGACGAGAACGTTGCCTTTTGTGGCAAGGTGTTTTTGCTCGATGGGATTTTGCCGCCTGTGACGGTATGGCATATGACCCTCCGCAATCTCCCGGGTTTCAGCGGTCTTATGACCGGGGGTTAATTTCTGCCTGCCCTTCGCCGCCGCCATGGTTGTGCGGGCGGGAACAGACAATATCCCAAAACCTAATTTGAGAGGCAGCAGCGCAGTTGTCTGAATGCCAAATCAGCGGCCAGTTCCAGAATCAGGTTCAGATGCCGTAGAAACAGTCAGCCTCTTGAGGAGATCAAACGGAATTCGGAACTCCTGGCAGGAACAGGTTCCTCAGTCGGAGAAAAAGCAATGGGACAAGCAGCTTTGGATCGCGCCAAAAAGAACCGGAGAAAAGCGTTGTTACCTCCTCCTCGCTATGCTCCCTGGCATGTTCGATCAATTGCATCGTAACACAGCGGCGGGCCAAGTCAAGGTCATAAAGGAGTAAATGGAGTGGAGTCCGTCCGGACGGTATATACGCGCGCGAAAGACCGATTCGCAAAAGGCAATATCGTTGCCATCAACGAATTACCTTGACAGGCAGAGTACCTGCCCCCACACTGGTTAATGAGACATTTCCTCCCTTTCGGTCTCCAGACAATCCGAACTAAGTCGGGTTACCTGCAATCGTACCTCTTAGACGATAACCGATTAGATGATAAGCAAAGAGGTTGGTATGTTCGACCGAAGTGTCTCCATGCATTTGAAGGCAAACTGCGTGGAGGCTGTTAACTCCACATTCCGCCCGATCGCTGCTCAAACAGCAACTTAGCTCGGAATCCTCGGTGTCCGTTAGCGGGCGGCAAGTCCGTCTTCTCCCTTATCCGGCAAAGGACAATGTAACGATTGCCGGAAGATTATGAGGTGTGCGATGTTTACGAAAACCATGAAAGTCGTTTGTGTTGCTGCGTTAATGTTGATGGCATTCTGGCAGGCATCGGCAGGCGCAGTGGTCATGCTGGACATCCTGATCTGTGTGGGCGCCATGACGGTTGCCACGCAGGCGGTCTCCAGGCCGAATTACGTCTGGACGACGGGGTTTGTGCTGATTGCGGTGCTGTTCAATCCCGTAGTGCCCGTCGTGCTCTCCAGGAATATATTTTTCGTTCTTGATCTGGCCTGCCTGCTGGCGTTTTTGCTTTCGTTAGAGGCACTGAAGAATCAGCGGAGGCTCTCCATCCCTTCCATCACCAATCGAACGCCGGGGAGCGAGTCGCTGTAAAACAACAAGCGCGGAATTTCGCGTTCCGGGCTGGACGCCTCGCGCACCGGCGCCGAAGTTTTCACGGTGCTGCCTACACGCCGGCGTCCGGATCACAAAGGAGTCCATGATGTCGGAAAGAAATGGTGACAAATCAAGGTATGGCCGGCGGCGAAGGGAAAAACTGGAGCAGCGAAAGCGCTCTCGCGAATTGCGAAAGGCGTTTGAGACGGAGCGGCAGGCGTCTGGCGCGCAGAAGGCTTCGAAAAGTGCGTAGTTTTCCGGATTGCGCAGGCCGTCATCGCCACAAAACGCCCGTTTGCCGTCCGCGCATAGGCGGTGAAAGGACTCTGACATGTACATCCAATATCTCGGGTTCTCTTTCGAGCCAAGGTCACGGACGTATGCTTATCACGTGATCGACGCGCCCCAAAAGTCGCGCGAATTCACCGTCGGCGTTCAAAATGACGCCTTCGGCACACCTCCTTTAAAAATTCAGGATGGCCCCGGAATGTGCTACGCGCGGTTGAAGCAGGAGCTGGACCGCGAAACAGACGATTCCCCGGCGGAAGCTCACCTTCGCATCAATCAGTACGACATCCAGGCATACATAGAAAAAACCTACCCGAAGCCCGTCAAAAAGTGGACCCGCGACAGAACACAATAGTAGCACCGGTAGGCGGACTCCAGCCCCCATTTCCCATCAGATACTTCTAATCGGCAGGACCAGAAATCAACGCACAATCTACGTCCGAGGGAAAGCCGTATGTCCCGCCAGCCGCAGGCCGGCGGTCAGGACTGCAACGGTTCCTGCCAGAACTTTTGAAACCCGACTGAAAGGCACGGATCAAAACAACGCGCGCTGAGGCGCCAGGCGGAAAATTCGTGGAACGGAAGATCCATGAACAGAAAACCTTTGGCCATCTTTTCCCACTCAGACTATGATGGGGCGGGAAATCGGGGGCGGACCAATCTGCCTGATTCGATCGTGCAATTCTTCGGAGGAATCCTTGACAGAGGCAACAGAACCTCAAGCAGTCCAAAGTCAAATGCCGGCGCCGTGGATGGTCGGCATGGCGGGGTTTCCTTTTGGGCTGGTGGCGGGTTTCACCATCACTGCATTTCCTTTCCTGCTCACCCACCTCGGCGTCTCGCTTGATAAAGTGGCCACCGTGAGCGCCACGGTGATGACGCCAACCTTCTGGGGGTTCCTTCTGCAGCCGCTCATGGATACTGGCCTCACGCGCCGCGCCTATGCATGGATGATGGCTACAAGCGCGGCGGTCTGCGTGGCCACCGCGCTCTTCCTGCTCTCTCCCGCGCACCTGGGGCCAGCAACGGTGCTGCTGTTGCTGGGTGAACTCTCAGTGGTGCTGTATTCGGGCGCGGTCGGTGGCTGGACGGCCCAGTTTACCCCGGACCATCTGCGCGGCTCCGTGAGCGGCTGGACCAACGTCGCCAATCTCGGCGGCGGCGCCCTGGGGTCAATGGCCGTGATGTCTCTGGTGCCGCACCTTGCCCTGCACTGGCTCGGGCTCGGCCTCGGGGGCATCATCATCCTGGGGGCCCTGCCGATCCTGGCCTTTCCAGAAGCCAGGAAATCCTCTTTCCGCTTCCAGCAGATTTTTACCGATGCCCTGAAGGTCACCTGGCGCGCCTGCAAGACCAAAGAAGTCCTGACCGGTTTTTGCCTGTTCCTGGTGCCGGCCAGCGCCGAGGCGGCCATCAACCTGTTCTCCGGCATGGGCAATGACTTCCACACCAGCGCCTCGACGGTCATCTGGGTGACGGGCGCCGGGTGCGCCGTCACGGCATCCCTGGGTGCGCTTCTGGGCGGATATGCCGCAAACCGCTTATCCCGCGGATACCTTTACCTGGGCGCGGGATTGGCCACCAGCATCGTCTCGCTGACCATGGCTGTTTCCCCGCACACGCCCCTGAACTTTATTCTGGGAGTTTTGGTTTACAACGGTCTCGCCGGAGTCTCCTATGCCGCATTCAACGCCCTGGGCTTTCAACTGGTGGGTCAGGACAGTCCCGTGGCCAGCACACAACTGGGACTGTTTGCCGCAGCCACCAATTTCGCAATTGTTTATATGACCTGGACCGATGGGCTGGGTTTCAAGCACTTTGGGACGCGGGGCCTTCTGCTCACCGACGGCCTCGCCAGCATGGTTTCGGCCATCCTGCTGCTGGCCCTGCTGGGCGGACGTCTTAGAAAAAAACAGTTTGATGAAGAAGCCCTGCCTGCAGGGGCGGATTGATTTCCCGGGCAAACCCCTGAGGGGAAGAAATCCGTTCTGCGGGTTTCCCGCTGTGGTAAACTTCGGTTGCGAATGTCATTGAATTCTTTCTTGACAGGGAGTGGTTTATGCATACGCGATCCATTGGAATCGCCCGCCTTCGGGTGCTGGTTGTTGCCGGTATGTTTCTCCTGGGAATTGTGCTCTACCCGGGCTGCAGCGCTCACAAAGGGGGCGGCATGACCGTCACCGTCGGCGCGTCCAGCGCGGACGTGCTGGGCACAGACAACCTGGCCATCCAGAAGGCCGTTGACCGCGTGGCGGCAGCCGGGGGCGGCACGGTCCTTATCAAGGCGGGCACCTACACGCTTTCCAATTCCGTGCGCCTCGCCAGCCACGTCACCCTGCGCGGCGAAGGTCCCTACAAGACGATTCTGAAGAAGGCGGCGGGCGTCCAGAGCAAGCTGGCGCTTGACGCCGACTACGGCGAGTACAAGGCCACCGTTGAGGACGCCAGCGGCTTCCGGCCCGGCATGGGCGTCACCATTGTTGACAAGGAACAGCGCAGCGGCTGGACGCCCAGCGTGCGCACCATCACACGCATTGAGGGCAACACGCTTTCCTTCAATAACTTCCTGCAAATGGACTATCACGTGGCGTTGGAAGGCGAAGTCTTCAACACCTTCCCGCTGATCGCCGGATTCGAAGTGCAGGACGTGAAGGTGGAAGACCTGACAGCCGACGGCAGCCGCGAAGGCAGCGGCATCCTGGACGGCTGCCAGACGGGCGCCGTCTACTTCTTCCATTCCCAGCACATGACCGTCCGCAACGTGGTGGCGCGCAACTATCCCGGCGACGGCATCAGCCTGCAGTTTGTGGAAGACCCCGTGGTGGAACACTGCGATTCCTACAACAACGCCTACCTGGGCATTCATCTGGGAACGGGCGCCTTACGCGGCATCGTGGAAAATAACCACGCGCACAATAACGGCGAGGACGGGCTCTACCTCTGCTGGCGTGTCCAGCACGCCCGTTATGCGAACAACCGCACCTGGGATAACGGCCGCGACGGCATTTCCCTGGGCCACAAGGATTCCGATAACCTTTTCGTGAACAACACTTCCACCGGCAACGGCCGCGCCGGCATTTACTTCCGCGAACAGTCGAGGTCAAACGCTCCCGACCGCTGCACTTTTGAGCGCAACACCATCGCCGACAACGGCCGCAACGGTGAAAACCCTGCCAACATTCGCATTAATGGCAAGGTCCAGAATGTGACCTTCACGGACAACACCATCGGCTCCGGTGGAGCAAAAGGCAAAACACCGCAGCTTGTCGGGATCTATATCGCTCCCGAAACGGACTTCATTACCTTAAGCAAAAACACCTTCACCGGGCCCTTCAAACAGACCGTGATGAACGAGTCCAAAGGCACCCACAACCAGATCACCGTGGAAGTAGCCAAACGCTAAGCACGGCCCCTGCCTGGGGTTGGCTGTCCCGCAAGGGCCGCGAGTGGGGTGGATGACCGCATTGCAGCACTCAAACATTCGCGAAGGGCGGCCATCTTTGTCTGAACTCCGGACTGATAGACTTTTCGTTGTCCGGAGAGTACAGTTGCAATCCTTGTGTGCGCGGGCCTGTTGCAAAAAAGGAGTATGCGGATGAAAGCGACACCTAACCTGTGGCGCGGAATCGTAACATTTGCAATTTTAGCTCTATGCCTGCCGTGCGGTATCCCTGCGGCCCGCGCGCAGGAACTGGCTGCCACGCCGCCCATGGGATGGAACAGTTGGAACCATTACGGCTGCAAAGTGAGCGACGCGATTGTGCGCCAGCAGGCCCGCGCCATGGCCAACAACGGCATGAAGGCCGCCGGCTATGATTACGTCAACATCGACGATTGCTGGCAGGGCAAGCGCGACGCCAAAGGATTCATCCACCCCAACAGCCGCTTTCCCAACATGAAGGCCCTGGGTGATTACATCCACGGCCTGGGCTTAAAGTTCGGCATCTACTCATCTCCCGGCCCCCAGACCTGTGGCGGTTACGCGGGGAGCTACCAGCATGAAAAGCAGGACGCGGAAACCTACGCTTCCTGGGGCGTGGATTATCTCAAGTACGACTGGTGCAGCGCCCGCAAGGTCTACAAGCCTTCGGAGATGCCGGCCGTTTATAAGAAAATGCACGAGGCGCTGGTGGCCACGGGGCGGCCCATCGTTTACAGCCTGTGCGAATACGGGATGGACCGCGTGTGGCGCTGGGGGCCGTCGGTGGGCGGCAACCTGTGGCGGACTACCGACGATATCGAGGACAATTACACGCGCATGGCCTTTATCGGCTTCGGGCAGCAGGGCCTCGCAAGGTTTGCGGGTCCCGGGCACTGGAATGATCCGGACATGCTCGAAGTGGGCAACGGACACATGAGCGCCGACGAGTACCGCACCCATATGAGCCTGTGGTGTATTCTTGCCGCTCCTTTGATCTCCGGCAACGACCTTGCCAATATGTCGCAGGAAACTCTCTCTGTGCTGACCAACCCGGAAGTGGTTGCCGTGGACCAGGACCCCGCCGGGAAAGAGGGCTATCGCGTCTCGCAGGAAGGCCCTCTGCAGGTGTGGGTAAAGCCGCTGGCTGACGGCAGCAAAGCCCTGGGGCTCTTTAACGAAGGAGAATCCGCCATGCCGGTCAGCGTCCGCTTTAAGGAAATCGGGCTCAGCGGCGAGGTTTCGGTCCGCGATCTGTGGGCCCGGAAAGACCTGGGAACTTTTTCAGGAAGCTACACGGCACAGGTTCCCCGCCACGGGGTCGTCATGCTCAAGGCACAATCAGGGAGTTAGAATCATAACGGCGCAAGGGTTCCGAGGGTGCCCCGGGCGCAGCGAAGAAAAAGGTTAATTTATGGATTTGAAAGATTCGTCCCAGATCGGGAAGCCCCTTGCCGGCCAGTGTGAACACCAATGGCTTGACCAGGAAAGTCCCTTTCTTGTGGCGCAGTTGTGCAAGCTCTGCCGGCTTTACCGTTACAAGGTAGCCCCCATCTCTGACTGGGAGTATCGTGCGCCGATTCCCAGGGCCACTTTCGGCATGGATATTGCCTGATCCCTCATCACAGCCTCCGAAATTCTACCCGCCGCGGCGGGTTGTGTTTTCGAATCGCGTGAACTATCTTTAGCTTTGGGCCCCAGAATTCAGGCGCACTGTTGCGGCCACGTGACAAAAAATCAAAAACGCCAATGTCCCAAATGCTGCCAACCCGGGCGCTGCTGGTCGATCTTTATGAACTCACCATGGCGGCCGGCTATTTCGAGCATGGAATGGACTTTTCAGCCACTTTTGAACTGTTTGTCCGTTCCCTGCCCCCTGAGCGCTCCTATCTGATCGTCGCGGGCGTGGACGACGCGCTCGACTATCTCCAAAACCTCCGATTTACAGACGATGACATCCGCTACCTTCGCAGCCTTCCGGCTTTTCGCGCCGTCGGCAGCGATTTCTTCGCCTCCTTAAGAAATTTCCGATTTAGCGGAGACGTGGCCGGCGTTCCCGAAGGCACCGTTGTTTTTGCCGAAGAACCCATCCTCCAGGTAACGGCTCCCATTGCGGAAGCTCAGATTGTAGAAACCTATCTGCTTTCGGTGATCAACTTTGAAACTCTGGTGGCCTCAAAAGCCGCGCGGGTGGTGCGCGCCGCAAAGGGACGGACCGTGCTGGAATTCGGCACGCGCCGGGCGCAGGGGCCGGAGGCTGGCTTAAGAGCGGCCCGCGCCGCCTACCTGGGCGGCTGCGACGCCACCTCCAACACCGAGGCCGGCCGGCTCTATGGCATTCCC
>JAJYJL010000333.1:1919-7735 GCA_021789565.1 Acidobacteriota bacterium | reverse complement strand
AACAAGTATAGAAGCTTGCGCGGCCTTGCCGCTTTGCCATTCAGACGATTGATGCTGCCACAAAATCCACTTTGAAGAAGAGGATTATATCAAAGGAATCTCTTCTCATCGAACCTCGAGGCGGTGAGTTCCCGGATTTTTCATGCGGACCCTGTGTTCCTCGCTCAAAATTGATGTTTGAATCCGCTATGATAGATGCGGGCAGTTTTGTGAGCATGCGTCATGCGTGATGGAACCCAAACCGGGCTGGCCAGCTATGCGATGTCGGTTACAAAAAGTCTAGGCCGGCGCTATCCGGAACGGGCCCACCCCTATCGAAATGAGTATGAGCGTGACCGCGACCGCATTATCCACTCCCGCGCCTTCCGGCGGCTCGAAAACAAGACCCAGGTTTTCACACGCCGCTATTCCGATCATTTCCGCAACCGCCTTACCCACACACTGGAAGTGGCCCAGATCAGTCGCACGGTTGCCAAGGCCCTTTGTCTGAACACGGACCTGGTGGAAGCGCTGGCGCTGGTCCACGATGTGGGCCATCCTCCGTTCGGCCACGCGGGTGAAAACGAACTGGACCGCTTAATGGTGCGCCAGGGTGATCGGTTTGACCACAACCTCCATGCCCTGCGGATCGTCGAACTATTCGAGCAGAAGTATGTCGATTTTCCCGGTTTGAACCTGACATTTGAAGTCCGCGAAGGCATTGTCAAGCACTCGCGCGACTATGATTCCGAGCATTATCCGGATTTGAAGGAGTACCGGCTCGACGAGCGCCCGCCGCTTGAGGCTCAACTGATCGATGTGGCCGACGAGATCGCCTATGACTGTGCCGACCTTGACGATGGTTATGAGGCGAAACTGCTCACGCTGGCACAGATTCGTGACAGTGTGCCTCTGTTCGGCCGCCTGCTCCGCCCGGTTGAGCGGAAGCACCCGCAAGCGGCCGAGAAACTGAAATTCAACGAAGCGCTGAAGCAGCTTATGGACTCCCTTGTTACGGACCTGATCGAAGCGACGCAGGAGCGACTGAAACAAATGAGAATCAGAAGCGTAGACGACGTACGCGCGGCGTCTGCACGCCTGGTGGGACCCCGCCCGCGAATGTCACGAGTGAACCAATCGCTGAAAACTTTTCTAAGAGACAATCTTTATACGCATCGCCAGATCTACGCTGAACGCAAGAAGATCGTACAGTGTATTGCGCAGATGTTCGAATTCTATTTAAACCATCCCCGCAGCCTGCCTCCCTTTTACGTTGCCAAGACGCGCAAGGAGCCGACTCACCGTGTGGTGTGCGACTACATTGCAGGAATGACAGACAACTACCTGACGGACCAACACCGGAAATACGTCGAGCGTCGAATTGGCAGCTAAGCGAAGACACCGTGCTAAGTTCAGGCCGTCTTTCGTGGAATGCTGTCCGACTCTTCTGAAGGTTCTCCAGCCTGCGGCTACGCCTTTTCAGAAGCTGGACCATACAAGTCCAGGACCCGCTCGAGCACTTCCTTCGCAGCGCTTAGTTCCGCGGCAACCACATGTGAAGCACCAGCGCTTTCGAGCGCACTGGTATGTTCCACACGCCCGGTCCGCACGATGGTAATGACGCCGGGATTCAGAGCGTGGACTGTGGCAACGGCCCTCGGCACCGCGAAGGGGTCGGATATGGCAAAGACCACCGCGCGCGCCCGGCTTACTCCAGCCTTCTCCAGGATGTCAGCTTTTGTGCTGTCACCGAAAAAGATGGACTCGCCCTCCGCCGTGGCGTGGCTGACAATGGCTGGGTCCAGTTCGAGAACCAAATAGGCGACGCCTTTCCGCCGCAGTGCCTGCGCCAGCATGCGCCCGTTCAGGCCGTAACCGCAGATGATGACGTGGTCGTGCAGTGGCACGGCCTGGGCCTCTAATTCAACCTCGCCGGGCTCGGGGAAGAATCGCCGCAAACGTTGCATCTCCGGCATGCGCGTTGCGATACTCGGGGAGAGTTGGATAATCGTCGGAGTCAGCATCATGGTGATGATCGCAGCGGCCAGAAAGATCTGGTACTCGCTGGCGGGGACAAGATTCAGCCGTTCGCCCTGATGTAGCAAAACAAAGCTGAACTCGCCCACCTGTGCCAGGCTCAGGCCTACAAGCAGTGATTTTCGGGCCGTAAAGCCCATTGACAGGACAGCAGCCAACGCGGTCAATGCCTTAAGCCCGAAAATCAACGCGGCAATCCCGAGCACCGCGGCCCATCGGTTGTGAACAAACCCCAAATCCAGCAGCATGCCCACAGAAATGAAGAAAAGGCTGTTGAAGCTGTCACGAAAGGGGAGGATGTCCGCATGAATCTGGTGTGCATAGGAAGATTCCGAAAGGGCCATTCCAGCGATGAATGCGCCGAGAGCCAGCGACAAGCCCAGCGAGGCAGAGGCCCACGCAGTGCCGAGGCTGAAGAAAATGGCGGCAATGATAAATATCTCATGGGTGCGCACCTCAACAATGCGCCGCCACAAGAGGGGAAAGAAATAGCGGGCGGCAAACAGGATCAACGCGCCAGCCCCTATCACTTTGGCCAGCGCATAGACCACGGTCAGTACAATTTCGCCCGAAGGCACGGTGAGTGCCGGCAGAATCGCCATCATCGGCACTATACAGAGGTCCTGAAACAGGAGGACACCAAGGATGATGCGACCGTGGATGGTCTCCAGTTCCTCCCGCTCAAGAAGGAGTTTGAGGACTATCGCGGTGCTGCTGACTGCAATCAGAAATCCCCAGTAAATTCCCTGTCTCCAGTGGTGGTTTGCCAGAAAGGCCAGGCCAAGCACCACGGCGATCGTAAGCAAGACCTGGCGGCCTCCGGCTCCGAGCACCAGCTTCCGCATGGCCACAATTTTGTTCAGAGAGAACTCCATGCCGATGGTGAACAGCAGGAGCGCCACTCCGATTTCGGCCATCGTCTCAATGGCCGCGCGGTTTGTGATCAGGTGGAATCCGGAAGGTCCCACAAGGATGCCCGTCAGCAAATAGGCCACGATGGCAGACTGCCGCGCCCGCCGCAGGATAACGGCGATGAGCGTGGCAAACCCAAACAGTATGAGCAAATCCAGCAGCAGGTTGTAATGGTCCATCAAGAGTTCCTCCGCGTTGCAGGAACTGCCTCATTGTAGGGTGTTCAAGGAACGATTGCCAAGATGAGATGACGCAACACAACGCGTCAAACCCATTGGCTGGAAATTTTGCGGGAACGCGGGCCACTTTCAGGTTTACGTCACTTTTTCAGAGGATGGTATAGTTTTTGAAGAGGCAGGGGGGACTGCATCAGGAGGACGAAGATTGAGGAATTCTTACCAGAAATCAAGCACGGGGCTAGGCAAAGGGTGGATTTTCATACTTCTCGTTTTTATAGCCGCAATCGGTATTCTCGGATGGAAAGCCTTTAGCCATGAAGCTCCCGTCATCAGGTTCAGCACGCAGGTGAAGGGCATCGGCAAGCAGACGACGATTCCATTCAAGGTCCAGGACAACGAGCATTCATTGAAAACCGTCAGCGTTCAGGTCCAACAGGGAGACCGGCAATTTTCCGTGCTGTTCTCAAGTGAAATTCGCAATGCGCCATCGCCGCCGTGGTGGAAGCTCTGGGCCAAGCGCGCCCCCTCGGTCGGTGACTTCAAAGCACAAATCGGCCATCAGAGCATTCCTGACCTGAAAGAGGGCCGGGCAACGCTTGAGATCGTGGCTACCAACAATTCCTGGGGACGGTTCTTCCGCGGCGGCAGAAGCGAGATAAAGCTTGGCTTGCCGGTGCGATTTCACCCGCCGCAGATTGCATTGCTTACTCCGCAGGTCTACGTCAACCAGGGGGGCTGCGACCTTGTGTTGTTCAAAGTCACCCCGGGAACAGCCGAATCAGGAATCCAGGTGGGCCCATATTTTTTCCGGAGCTGGCCAGTCAAAAAGTCTCTTCCCGATACGCGGATGTGCCTGTTCGCCTACCCTTACAACCTTGATCCGAAAACTCCCGCCCAAATCGTTGCGCGTGATGACGCAGGCAACCAGACGGTTTCGAACTTCAACTACAAAGTTTTTCCGCAGAAGTTCCGAGACGGCAAGATCAATTTGTCAGACAGTTTCATGGAGCGCGTTGTGCCGCCGATTATGAGCAACAATCCTGATATGCAAGACCAGGGAAGCCTTCTGAAAAATTATCTGACGATCAACCAGCATCTCCGCCTGATTGAGTCGCAGTTGCTGGTGGCCTATTCACAGAAAACAGCCCCGGAGTTCCTGTGGACGCAGGCTTTCCTGCGTTATCCGAACTCAAAAGTGGAAGCGCACTTTGCCGACTTCCGGACCTATCTTTACAACGGCCAGGTGGTGGACCATGAAACCCACCTCGGCTACGATCTGGCTTCCACCGCACACGCTCCGGTTCCCGCCGCCAATGACGGAATTGTGGTCTTTGCCAAGTTCTTCGGGATTTACGGCAACGCCGTCCTAATCGACCACGGTTGCGGCCTGCAGACTCTCTACGGGCACCTGAGTTCGATCGCCGTCAAGCCCGGTGAACACGTGACGCGCGGGCAGATCATCGGACACAGCGGAGAAACAGGCCTTGCCGGCGGCGACCATCTCCACTTTTCCGTTGTCCTGGATGGAGTCTTTGTAGACCCACTTGAGTGGTGGGACCCGCATTGGATCCATGACCGGATCACCGCGAAGCTTGCGTCTTATCGTTAGAGGAAAATCAGTGGAGCAGACCCTGATCGAGTGCGCCTTAAGAGGCAGAGAATGTCCTATTGTTTCGGTTCTGGCGCAACGCGTGAAAGGCAAAACTGAAAGAACTTTTTCGGATCGGTCTGCAAAGCGACGGTGGCATTGGGCGGTTTGCCGTCCGCAACGCGCGTGAAGCCGTTTGAGTCCACTTCAACATGGAGAGGCGTCGTCTGGCAAAGCCCGGGATCAATCACCATAGCGACGGCCATGGGATCGAACAGCGTAGGCGTACGCTGGTGCCACAGATTGTAAAGAATAGCCAGGGCATCGGTCATCGGTGAAAGGTTGGTAAAGACTCTGTGGCGGTCGGCCGCGTGGAGCTGGAGCATGGCCGTCACGTCCAGCGGAACCATCAGAATCTGAACGCCGGAGCTGAACACTTTCTGCGCCGCCGCGGGGTCGGCCGCGATGTTGTATTCCGCAACAGGGGTCGGGTCGTCACCGTAGCCGTGGTGGATTGCCCCACCCATCAGGACAATTCGGCTGATTTTTTTGGCAATCGCCGGGTCTTTCTGCAACAGGGCGGCAATATTCGTAAGAGGTCCGATGGCCACAATCGTGGTGGTTCCCGGCAATCGCCGGAGTGTGGCACCCAGAAAGTTGACGGCGTTTTCGGACAGCAGTTGTGGGCTGTGGAAGTCTTTGGCCCAGCGCGTTTGCTCCATCGGAAGCGGCCTTCCCGGCTCACCCGCCGCAACTGGTATGCGGCGAAGTCCGGCTTCCCACAGCAGCTTGGCAGCGAGTCGAGCCCGAGCATGGGTATCTCCGCTGACCGTTGTCACGCCAAGCAGATTGAGCTCAGGGCTTCGCGCCACCAATGCCAGGGCAAACGCATCGTCGATGTCGGTGCCGATATCCGTATCAACCAGGATGGGAATCTTCCTGGGCGGGGCAGCGCGCAGCACAAGCGGCCACAAAAAGAGGAACAGCAAACAGACTGCCTTTTTCATCAGCTCCATGCCTCCTGGACGACACCCACAGGCTCCTCCTCCAAGGCGTGCTTACGCTCTTTGGCCGTAGCCTGGCTCGTGTCCGCCGGCCGTGGCGATGGTCTTGTCGTCAGT
>JAJYJL010000333.1:0-1909 GCA_021789565.1 Acidobacteriota bacterium | reverse complement strand
GCCTGCTTACTCTTCTTCTTCCTTGCCGTGACCGGCAGCCCTGGCCTCAGCCACGATCTTGTCAGCAATCTGCTGAGGCACAATGTCGTAATGGGAGAAATCCATGAAATAGCTTCCGCGCCCCTGGGTCATGGAGGTCAGGTCTGAGGCGTAAGTCAGCATTTCGGCGAGCGGGACCTGGGCTTTGATGATGGTGGAATGACCTTTCGGCTCCATCCCCTGGATGCGGCCGCGACGGCTGGTCATGTTGCCCATGATATCGCCCGAAAAGTTTTCAGGAACGTTGACTTCCACGTCCATGATCGGTTCCAGCAGGCAGGGCTTGGCCTGCTCCATGCACTTTTTGAAAGCCATTGAGCCGGCAATCTTGAAAGCAAGCTCCGAAGAATCAACATCATGGTAAGAGCCGTCGTAGAGAGTCACCCGGAAGTCCACCACCGGGCAGCCGGCCAGATACCCTCGCGCCGCCGATTCGATGATTCCTTTTTCGACCGCCGGGATGTAATTTCTGGGAATGGCGCCCCCGAAGATGTCGTTAACGAAATCGAAACCCTCTCCGCGGCCGAGCGGTTCCATCTTGATCTTGCAGTCGCCGTACTGGCCGTGGCCGCCAGTCTGCTTCTTGTACTTGCCCTGCGCATCGGCCTTGCCGCGAATCGTCTCGCGATAGGGAATCTTGGGCGCCTTCAGCGTTACCTCAACGTTATAGCGCCGTTTGAGTTTTGAAACGGCCACTTCCACGTGCTGCTGGCCGGAACCGGAAAGCAGAAATTCCTTGGTCTGCTCATCGCGCGAGAACCTGAGGAGAAGGTCTTCCTCCAGCATCCGGTGGATCGCCGTTGAAAGCTTATCTTCATCGCCGCGGGACTTCGGTTCAATGGCAAAGGAGATGGCAGGTTCAGCCAGTTTCACCGTTGGATAGATAATCGGCGCGTTCTTGTCGCCCAGCGTATCACCGGTCAAGGTTTCTTTGAGCTTTGCCACTACGCCGATGTCGCCCGCGCGAAGTTCGGCAACGGCGTTCTGGGCTTTGCCCTGGGGCACAGCAATGTGCGCCAGGCGCTCCGCTCCGCCCCGGTTGAAGTTCTGGAGCGTTGCTTCGCTCTTCACCACGCCGGACATCACTTTGAACAGGCTGAGCCGCCCGGCAAAAGGATCGGCAACGGACTTAAAGACAAATACGGAGGCAGGCTCATCGTTCGAGATCTTCCGCGTAACAGGTTGTCCACCTTCGTGGTCGAGGCCTTCAACCGTCCCTTTCGCGGTCGGTGCGGGCATGTAATCGGCAATAAATTCCAGCAGGGTCTGAGTGCCGACGTTTGGCAGGGCCGCGGAAACAACCACGGGTATCAGCCGGTTTTCAGCTATCGCCTGCCGGAGTCCTGGCATCAGGTCCTCAATTGGGATCGTCCCTTTTTCAAAAAATTCCTCCATCAGATCGTCATTACCCTCCGCCACCATTTCCACCAAAGCTTCATGGGCGGCGGTGGCGGCTTCCATCATATCCGCCGGGATGTCGGTGTCCTTCGCCTTGCCGGAACCGTTGCTCTCGTAAAGCGCAGCCCGCATCTTTACCAGATCGATAACGCCGTGGAAATCCTTTTCCTCCCCGATGGGGAGCTGAACGGGAATTACCGACCGCCCGAAGGCCTCGGTCAGGGCATCCAGCGTGCGCTTGAAACTTGCACGCTCGCGGTCCATCTGGTTCATCACCAAGGCCCGTGGCAGATTATATTTCTGGCAGAAGCCCCAGGTCTTTTCGGTCTGCACTTCCACCCCGCTTACGGCGTGGACAACAAGCAAGGCCGCGTCTGCAGCCTTCAGTGCAGCCTCGGCTTCGTAAAGAAAAATGTTAAAGCCGGGAGTGTCAATCAGGTTGACCTTGGTACCGTTCCATTCGGCGTTGGCC
>JAJYJL010000332.1 GCA_021789565.1 Acidobacteriota bacterium | reverse complement strand
GCAGCGGGGACGCAAGCCAAAGTTGAGATCAACCGGTTTCCGGGCTCCATGGAACTCGACGTCTGGGGGCAGGTGCCGGCTGGCTCCGATGGAGACAAAGAAGGCATCTCCATCCAGAACCCGCCACTCTTCATTGGTGAGATGTTCCGCAAACTGCTGCAGCAGCGTGGTGTCAAGGTGGATGGCAATGTCGTGGTCCGGGAAGTTTCTCCGGCAGAAGCTGCCAGTGGTCCTCCGTCGCAGTTGCCGGAAAAGCGTGTCGTTCTGGCCGAGCATGACTCATTGCCGCTGAGCCAGGATGTGAAGGTGACGCTGAAGGTCAGCCAGAACCTGCACGCTGAAATGCTGTTGCGCACCATGTCACGGGTTCTGGACAACAAGGGAAGTCTCGAAGACGGTCTGGACATTCTCAAGAATTTCACACAGAAGCTCGGGATCGCGCCCGAAGAAGTCCAGTTTGCCGGAGGGTCCGGCCTGTCGCGTGAAACATTGGTTTCACCCGATGCAGTGATCAAGCTGCTGGAGTTCGATGCGCGCCAACCCTGGTTCCATTCGTTTTATGATGCACTGCCGGTGGCCGGTGTTGATGGAACGCTGGCGGACCGCTTTCACAACACTCCGTTGCAGGGCCGCATCCATGCCAAGACCGGGTTCCTGGAAAACGTGAACGCGCTCTCCGGTTTCATGGAACTGCCGGGGCGGCGCCGGCTGGCATTTGTGATATTTGCAAATCATCAACCGCTCACCTGGACGCAGACCACCAAAGTAATGGACCGGATCGCTCTCCAGATATACCGGCAGTATGCGCACAGGTGGTAGCACCCGCGGAATTTCGCGGCGGCATCGAGCTTCGTGAGGCGGGAACCCCGCGGCGTTGCACGTTGATGGAAACGATTACCATTTTCGGAAGTTCGATTCCGGGCGAGGGCACGGAGGCATACCAGGATGCGCAACAACTGGGACGCCAGCTTGCCGAGGCCGGTTTTGCCATCTGCAACGGCGGCTACGGCGGTTTGATGGAAGCTTCGGCGCGTGGCGCCAGAGAGGCCGGTGGACATACGGTTGGCGTCACCTGCGATGTGTGGCCCTTCGCTGCCAACCGCTGGATCGCCGAAGAAGTGCGGACCCCGACGTTCATGCAGCGCCTGCTGACACTGATTGAACGCGGCGACTCTTATGTTGTACTGCCCGGCGGCACGGGAACGCTGGCGGAGCTGGCGCTGGTTTGGGAGATGATGAACAAATCAGCTTTGTCGCGGTCCGTTGGCGGGCGCAAGCCGTTGCTGGTGATGGTTCCTTACTGGCAGCCGGTAATCGAGTGTCTGGAACAGGAAACGAAACTGGCCTTGCTTTCAAACAAAGTTAGAATACCTGCCATGGATATTGTGACGATGGTTCATACTGTGGATGAGGCTGTCGAGCGCGTGATAAAAAAGACATAGCGGGTCCTTCTCGGCAAGGGATGCCTGCGGCCTGCTGGCATGAACGACCTCAACACCTCTTCGGATATTCCCGATCGCTACTCCTGCCGCGTCCTTGAGTTTGAAGCGGTCAAGGACCTCCTGCGTGAATTTTTGTCCGGGCCCATCAGCCACAATGCGGTTGTGGCTCTTTCTCCTCACGACGACCTGGATGCCATCATCGTAGCTCTCGAGCGTGTGCGCGAGGGCGTGGAATATCTCCGCGAAGGCTCGCGCCCCTCGCTCGGCGCTTTGGAAGATCCAAGTGCCATTCTTGACCGAATGCGTGTGGAGGGCGTTTCCTGCACGGCCCGCGAAATTCTGGCACTTCTTGCGGTGACGCGAAAAGGTCAGGAACTCCGGAAGAATTTTGATCGCGATGCCTTTCCGCACCTTGCCGGTCTTGCAGACGCGCTGCCGGACTTTCGTTCGCTGCTTTCCGAACTCGATGGCAGGATTCATCCAAACGGCCAGCTCGATTCCTCAGCCAGCCCGGAGCTCGGCCGCTTGCGCCGCGCCATTGACCGCCTGCGGCATGAAATTCAGCAAACTCTCGAGAGCCTGATGCGCCGCCTTAGCCGCGACAAGGTTTTGCAGGACTCCGTGGTGATGCTGCGCAATGAGCGGCTGGTGGTCCCTGTTCGCGCTGAGGAAAAGCGGCACGTACCGGGAGTGATTCACGGCGCAAGCTCCTCGGGAGCGACTGTCTTCCTCGAACCGATGGAAACGGTGCCGCTCAACAACGAACTGGTTGAACTCGAGGACCGCGAGTATGCGGAAATGCAGAGAATCCTGGCAGAGTATACGGAAAAACTCCGGCAGCGCCTGGCCGACCTGCTGGCGATGACGTCGATTCTCGCCGAGTTGGACGTGGTGTTTGCCAAGGCGGCTTTTGCCGGAGCTTACGATTGCTGCATTCCGCAGATTGGCGATGGGCAGGGAATTGTGCTCCGGGAAATTCGCCATCCCTTGCTTGAAAAATCGCTTCGCAAGGCCGGCCGGAATTCTGTGCCGCTCAGGATCACATTGCAGGAACCCAAAAGCATGATGGTGATCAGCGGTCCGAACGCGGGCGGCAAGAGCGTGGCATTGAAGACCATGGGAATTGCCGTCTTGATGGCGCAGGCCGGGCTGCCTGTGGCGGCGAGCGAGGCGCAACTGCCGCTGTTCCACCGCGTGCTGGCGGACATCGGCGACCAGCAATCTATTCAGGCGAACCTGAGCACCTTTTCGGCGCACATCACCAGCATCCGAAACATGGTTGAGGTGGCGGGGCCGGGCGACCTGGTGCTGCTGGATGAATTGGGATCGAGCACCGAGCCCGGCGAAGGCGCTGCGCTGGCGATTGCGATCTTGGAGCGTTTCAGGAACTCGCGTGCTTTCACCTTTGTGACCACGCACCACGGGCGGCTGAAAGCCTATGGCAGCGAAACGGCGGCAGCCGAAAATGCCGCAATGGAGTTTGACGAGGAAACGCTGCAGCCGACCTACCGGCTGCTGGTGGGCCTGCCCGGAAAGTCGAGCGCTGTGGACATAGCCGCGCGGCTGGGTTTGCCGGAGGACATTCTCAGCAAGGCCCGCGAATTGATCGGGTCAGAAGAAGCTGAAGCCTCGGCACTATTGCAGTCGCTGCACGAGCAGAGGGCCCTCCTGGAATCGCAGATGGCGAATCTGCAAGCGGAGGAGAGAAAGCTTCTGGCGCGGGCGGTGGAACTGGAAACCAAAGCCGAGCAGGACCGCCGCGCAAAGCTGAAAGAGCTGGACGCGCGCCTCGAAGATACTTTGCGGGCAATGGAGAAGCGCTGGGACGAAGTGCTGGCGGACCTGCGCGCCCGGGTTGAAAAGCCCCGGCTGCCCAGGGGCGTTGAGCGCAAGGTGCTGGCGATGAAACAGGAAGCGCGCCAGGAATGGAACGCCCAGGTGCTGAACGTCCTGGCCGAGCCTGTGCCGGAGCGCGAGGTCCATCGGGAAGCGCCCATTGCCGTCGGTGACCAGGTGCGCGTGCCGAACCTTTCCACGCCGGGGACCGTTACGGAAATCGTTGATGACGACCATATCCAGGTACAGGTGGGAAATCTGCGGCTGCGAATCGCCAGAGACGAGGCGCGGATCATTGCGCGGAAATCGGCGCCCTCGGGACAGGCACCGGAGGTTCGCGGGCGTCTGGGCATGCGTGTTGAGGCTGTTTCGGAGGACGTGCCGGATGAAATCAATGTGATCGGAAACTCGGCGGAGGAAGCGCTCGAGCGCGTGGATGAATTCCTGGACCGCGCATACACCGCAGGGCGCGCCCGGCTGCGAGTGATACATGGCTTTGGGAAGGGAATACTGCGCAAGAACCTGCATGGGATGTTTGCTTCGCATCCGCATGTGGAAAAGTATTATCTTGCGGCGCAGAGCGAAGGCGGCGGTGGCGCCACCATCGTCGAACTCAGGAATTGATAAGTTTTGCTGAACCTTTCGTTTCCGACGCCGCATCGAATCATTGCTGGCCGGGAAAAGGCGAGCCAGGACGGCCGTCAAGTCCCGCTATGGTATTGAGCATCGTCAACGAACTGGTTTTTTACAGGGAGTAGAGAAGGAGCACAAATGGGATTACTCCGTGACGAGGACGCTGTAGAAATTCGCCGCCGGCTGACTGCGATGACGGCCCCCGTCAAGATAGTTCATTTTACGCAGGAGCTGAACCTGGAGTACGGACTTGAAACCCGGCAGGTGCTCGAGGAACTTTCCGCGCTGTCGGACAAACTTTCCCTTGAAGTCTACGACTTTATTCTCGATAAGGAGAAAACCGCCGAGTACGGTGTGGATAAGGTCCCTGCCACGGTGATCCGCAACGGGAAAGATTACGGAATTCGCTATTACGGTATGCCCGCCGGGTATGAATTCTCCACTGTGCTCGATGCGATCATCGACGTCTCAAAAGGCGAATCAGGACTGGAGGCAGCAAGCAAAGAAAAGCTTGCGGGCCTGAAGCAGCCGGTCCACCTGGAGGTTTTTGTCACGCCCACGTGACCCCACTGTCCTCGGGCGGTCCGCCTGGCTCACCAGTTTGCAATGGAGAGTGAACTCGTTACAGCCGACTGTATTGAAGCCACCGAGTTTCCGGACCTTGTCAGCCAGTATCGCGTCCAGGCCGTACCCAAGACGGTGATCAACGCCGAGCAGTCGCTTGAGGGCGCCCTGCCGGAAAGTTATTTTCTGGATACGATCATGGCGGCCGTGCAGCCTCCAGATGAGAGCGCCAGGGCTTAACAGGCCGTTCGATGCGGGGCGCGCAGCCGCGCGGCCGGGCGCTCCTCCCTGCCGTTAATACTTCAGTACCGAATGCAGGTTGTATTTCAAAAGTTTTTCTTTTCCCTTCAGAAATTCGAGTTCAATCAGGAATCCCATGCCTGCCACCGTTCCTCCCAGTGATTCAACCATCTCCGCAACGGCAGCGGCTGTGCCGCCGGTGGCCAGCAGATCGTCGATGATCAGCACCCGTTGTCCGTTGTCGATTGCATCGCGGTGGACTTCCAGCGAATCCTTCCCATATTCCAGGCTGTACTCGACGCGCGCCGTTTCAGCAGGAAGCTTGTTCGGCTTGCGCACGGGAACGAAGCCCGCATTCAACCGGTAGGCCACCATGGGCGCAAAGATGAAACCTCGCGCCTCAATTCCCACCACGCGATCGATCACTTGGCCCACGTAATGATCGGCCAGCGAATCTACTGCCGAGCGCAGCCCCACCGGGTCCTTCAGCAGGGTTGTAATGTCGTAAAACAGAATTCCCGGTTTGGGGAAGTCCGGAACTTCACGGATCAATGCTTTCAGATTTTCCACGCAGCTTCTCCTCTATCGATTGATCAGCTACCAGTCGCTTTCAATGACAAAATGCCTGTAGCTGGTATTTACCTGCTCTTCAAATTCCTGCACCCGATCCACGCGTGCGCTGCGCGGTCCTTCCGCCAGGCGGACTTTAAATTCTTCCAGTGCAGCCGCGTTTCCAATGGCGTAGGCTTCCACGGAGCCGTCGGCGCAATTCTTAACGTACCCCGAAAGTCCCAGCCGGTTCGCATGGTTTTCGGCGAAGAAGCGAAAGCCTACACCCTGGACGCGCCCGATCACCACGTATTTTCTGGCTGTTTTCTTCACCGGTTCCTCAGCAGGAAAGTCAAAACGCCTCGACTCGTCGTTCTCAGCTGAGTGAAGAATCTCAGAAGTTCCTCTGGTTCCATAAACGACGGCGCGCTTCGTTCCGCTCTGCATGACAATGTCACGCTGCCTCGCGGCAGGATTCTATGCCACGCTCCCGGCGCGGAAGTATCCAGCGTTTTGGAACCCTTCTATGGAAGCTTGGCGTTTTGCCGCATCCCATCCCAGGCGTTCGGCAAAAATTTCTGCAACCCGGGGCACCGCCTCGCGCAGTGCGTATGCCGCGTACCAGTTGAGTCCCGAGCGGCGCAGGAGAAAGTCCTCCACTTCCAGCGCCATTTCGTTTTCGATGGCAAATGCAACCTCCGCACCCAGGCAATCCACGCTGCCCGGCAGCGGGTCAGCGAGTTTGCGATCTGAGCGGATCGGCTCCAGCACCTGCTGCCAGCGGGTCCCGTAAGTTCGCGCGATGCGTTGGGCTGCAGCCATCGGAACCTTGAAAAGGCGCACAGCATCCGCAGCGGCAGCCTTTAGATATCGTTCAAAGTCGTCTGTGTGGCCGCCGGGAAGAGGTGTTTTGCGGGTCGGGTGTTCTGTCCATGATGCCGGAGAACTGCCGGGCAGACATTCTACGATATGGTCTACCAGCTTTTCACCAAGGGATCGAGACGTGGTCAGCTTTCCGCCGCAAATGGTGATCAGGTTTGCAGCCCAGGGGTCCTGATGGAAACGGTACTCGCGAGTGTTTTCCGACGGGCTTGCGCCCGGCTGGACGGCCAGCGCCCGCAAACCGGCATAAGCACCTATCACGTCAGTCCTCTGGAGCGGCTTGCGGAGCACCCGGTTGACCGCTCGCAACAGATATTCGACATCTTTAATATCCGGCCGCACCTGGCCCGGGTCAGCATCGTAGTCCGTGTCGGTGGTTCCCAACAGGCCGTGCTGGTGCCAGGGCATCATCACAAAAATCCGTTTGCCGGGCAGGATGGCTGCGAACATGGCAAAGTCACCCGCAACGGGCGGAATCACGATGTGAGTGCCCTTGGTGAGCCGCACGGTTTTTGAGCCGTCATAACCCGGCAACAGCGCCCGGACGTGATCCACCCACGGACCGGTGGCGTTTATCCAGAAACGCGACGAGATTTCAAAACGCTTGCCGGTCTGGCGGTCTTCGAGTTCAGCCGTTGTCACAACGGGACTTCCGATCGCTTTTCGCGTATCCAGATCAAAATTGCGAACTGTCGCGTAACTGGCGACGACAGCTCCATGCGCCGCCGCGTCCACGATATTCTCGATGGTCAGCCGCGCGTCATCTGTTAATGAGTCGTGATAGAGCGCGCCCGCACGCAGGCCATCCATCCGGAGGAGCGGTACGCGCCGCTGCAGTTCCTCTTTGCTCAGCGTCTGATGCCGGTCGGCAGTTCCCAGATTTCCCAGCAGGTCGTAGATGTTGAGTCCCAGGCGGACTTTCAGCGGGGAATAAGGATCACCGTGATAGATCGGGAAAAGAAACGGCACAGGCCAGGCGAGATGTGGCGCAAGTTCGCGGAGTAGCCGCCGTTCGCGCCGCGCTTCATACACCAGCCGAAACTCAAACTGGTCGAGATACCTCAACCCTCCGTGAATCAGCTTGGAAGAACGGCTGGATGTGGCGGCCGCAAAGTCGTGTGCGTCCACCAGTGCGACTTTCATGCCGCGCAGCGCAGCTTCGCGCGCGGTTGAGGCCCCATTAATGCCGCCCCCGATGACGACCAGGTCGAAAGTCGTTGTCGCAAAGGCCTCCATTTTGCGGTTCATAAGTTTACATGCCTGTATCATCGCCAAGAACTGGACTCTGGACAAATCTACCCTGTCGCGGTTACCGTCGAGCATACATCTTACCGCAGATTTCGCAGTCTTCCCGGCCATTGGCGACTGCACGCGCCCGTTGCCGTGCCTGCGCCGAAGCGCACGGCAGCTAGGTAAGTTTTCCAGCGGATTTATTCAGGGCACGAGACTTCTGCGCCCCACCGGCTCAGAAGCCATCAACGCAGTCCTGACCCTTGACCTGTTGCATCCAGGCCTGTTCTCGGAAGAGATTGTCCCTGTCGGGCAGCCCCTGAGGCTAACGCCGGCCTACGATGTAGTCTTCCAGACTATCGGCGAGAGCCTTGTTTTGAAACGCAA
>JAJYJL010000331.1:7300-7765 GCA_021789565.1 Acidobacteriota bacterium | reverse complement strand
TCACTATCGACCAGGTGAAGGAATTCGAGGAATGGTTCAACACCGTTAATCGCGGCGGTGCTGCCTTTATGCGCCGGGTACGCTTTGTGCCGAACCCCAGCCCGCAGGGCGATCCCAAGTTCGTCGAACTCAAACAGCACCTGCTGGCCGAAGGCATTGACGAGTGGCTGACCCGGATGATCTGTTACGCCTTCAACGTTTCGCCGTCGCTGCTGGTCAGGATGCACGCCCGCTCGATGGGTGAGACGATGCTGGACGAAGCGCAGATGACCGGCCCGGAAGCCTACCAGAAGTGGATTGCGTCGGTGATGAACCATATCATTCAGTGCCAGATGGGCTATGAAGGTTACAAGTTCGCCTTCCGGTCGGTGCGTGAGGCCGATCTGCTGAAGCAGCGCCAAGCAGACCAGATATTTGTCCACAGCGGCGGCATGACGCTCAACGAGTGGCGCGAGACGGAAGGGT
>JAJYJL010000331.1:5255-7290 GCA_021789565.1 Acidobacteriota bacterium | reverse complement strand
ACGATTATCCTGATACCGACAAACCCATCATCGTGACGGCGCGGGGCTATGCCGTCCTGGGTGACATCGAGAACGCGCCATCGAGCCAGAATGAGCCTTCCGGCGGCGTTTTGCCGGATGTTCCGCCTACATCCCAACCGCCCAAGCCCACACAATCTCCTCCCGTGGGGAAACTCGATTTCCCTACACGGGCCGCGTCGGTTCCCGCTCCGCACGCGGCGGTTAACAGGCTGCGGGAAAGGGTTCTCGGGATCTTCAACTCCCAGCGGTCGGCCTTTGAAAAGGCCCTGGCAGGGTTGGGGAAGGCCGAAGAATCCACCGAACGCAAGCTTTGGCTTGCTATTGCCTCTTACTACAACTTGCTGCCCGATCTGGTCGAGCCGGTGTTACAGCAGGAAGCTACTGAATCCGCCATCAATGCCGCTACCGAAGCCGGTATTTCACCGTCACAGGCTATCGAATCTTTCACTCCGGCCCGGCAGTACGCCAGGGACCGTGCAGCGGAGATGGTTGGAATGCGCCGCAATGCCGGAACGGGAGCGCTTGAGGAAAACGCTGACGCCCGCTGGGTCATCAGCGACACCACCCGAGACAACATCCGTGAAGCCGTAGAAAAAGCGCTGTCCGGCGAACTGAAAGATGAAGCCGGGAATCCGCTTGATCTTCAGGAATCGGTGCGGCGGCAGCTTCTCGATTCGCCAAGCGGCCCTTTCAGCGATTATCGCGCCCAAATGATCGCCCGCACCGAAATCAAAAACGCCCGTTCGTTCGGGAAAATGGAAACTTGGAAGCGGCTGGGCGTCAAAGCGGCGCGGTGGGCGACAACGGGAGATGACAGGGTTTGCCCGCTCTGCGTCATGAACGAGGGCGCGGTGCGACCGCTGGGAGAGCCTTTCCCGTCAGGGTATCGCAGCCCGCTTGACAGCCATCCTCAGTGCCGGTGTTTCTTGATTCCCGAAAGCATTCCGCAGCCACCGATGGCAAAGTCCACGATGGGTATTCCGAAGACATGGACGGCCTACTTCGTGCGCCACGGCGAGACGGAAGCCAACGAGGATGACCGGGCGCGGGGCTGGGGCAAATGGCCGCTCACCGAGGAAGGGAAGCGGCAGGCGGAAGAAGCGGGACAGTTTCTGGTTGGGCACGGCATCACAAAAATTATCTCTTCCGATCTGCCAAGGGCGAAGCAGACGGCGGGAATTGTTTCCCGTATCCTGGGCGTGCCAGTCGAGTATTCAAAGGAAATCCGTTCCCTGAACGTGGGAGAATTTACCGGGGCCGATAAGGGCGAAACCCGCGACAGGTTCCTGCCTTACCTGCGGGAGCCGAAACGCCAGATACCGGGCGGAGAATCCATTGCCGGATTTATCAAGCGGGTAGTCAAGTTTGTTCTCAAAGACGTTTCCCGAGAGCCGGACGAGACGCTTCTGTTCGTAACCCATTCGTCTGACATCGGGGCGCTTTCCTACTCGATTAACAGGGCAAGCCTGATGCACCTTGCCGACAATGAAGTTGTTATGCCGGGGGGCGTCGCAAAACTTGGCAGCGGAGAATTCAAGGCCGTTTTCCGGGCCGCCCCGCCGCGAAAGGGGGAGATGGAGTGAGCCAAAACTGGTGGGAACGCATCGAGCAGGGAGTGGACCTCCAGCGGTTCGTTGAGTCGCTTAGGCCGCTGGAAGCCTGTCTGCTGTTCGATATTTTATTCGGGTTTAGCCAGTCCGAGATAGCGCAATTCGGCATCCCGCTCTACCGCGTCAAGGCGGTGTCGTCGGAACTGTGGGTGAAGGCGGAAGCTTTTGGCGTGGGGCTGCGGGGCGAAAACCAAAACCATGAAAATTTGGAACAATTAAGGCATGGAGAACCTGAACCTCTTTGCCCAGTTTCTCAAGGCCAACGAAGAACTCCAGGAAGTGACGGGCGTCCTCGCCGCCGAAGTTCCCGACCGCTCGGGCGAGATACTGGATTACGCGGCCTCCAAGCCGCGATTCATTAAGTGGGTCAAGTCGCAGCTTCAGGAATCCCAGGGCAAAAGCTA
>JAJYJL010000331.1:0-5245 GCA_021789565.1 Acidobacteriota bacterium | reverse complement strand
CTATGGCAACGTGCGCCGGATGCATCAGCTTGACGCGGTGGGCAAGCTCGTCAAGATCGGCTTTGACGATGAAGGGCGGCGCGTTCTGGCAACCGCTAAAATCACCGACCCACGAACCTGGAATGACATCAAGCAGGGCGTCCTGACCGGCTTCAGCATCGGCGGCAAGTACGCCTCGCGCAGCAAAACCGATCCCCGCAAGTACGCGGCGGAGCCTTTTGAAGTTTCCGTAGTGGACCGTCCCTGCATTCCCGGCGCGACGTTTGAATACATGCGCTCAGACGGCATTCAAGAAGTCAGAAAGTTCCAGTCGAACGCGCAGGAATATACCGACCGCCCGGCGTCAGCGCTGCCAAGGCAGGGACAGACAGGAGAGCAAGCCGAATGGGGAGACCTTGAAGCCGCGCCAACCGACCCGTTTGAGGCTGACAGCCCGCAGAACGAGCGCCGCAGCGGCGTGAAGCAGGACAAGGGCGGAGAAGGGGATCCTTACCTGGACGACAGTGAGGGAGCGACGCTGGCCCGCGCCGACAAAGAGCCTTACGGCGATGTTGAATATGCGGACCCCGGCTATCAGTCTGACAAGAAAAAGCGTTATCCCGTGGATACCGAAGAGCACGTCCGGGCGGCGCTTTCCTATATCAACCATGCTGGCAATGCCGCGAAGTACAGTCCAGAGCACCTTGCACGCATCAAGTCCAAAATTCATGCCGCCGCCAAACGGCATGGAATTGAGGTCGCCGAGAAAACCGAAACAGGCAATTTTTGGGATACTGAATTTGAGGACAATCTTATGGCGGAGCTAGAAAAAGTGGAAAACGATCTTGAAAAAGGCGCAAAGAAGAAGGCCACTGCACGGCTGAAAGAAATCCGGGACATGGCGAAGGCGCACTATACCGCGATAGATGGGGCGCTTGACGGCCTATCTAAAGGTATTGCCGGACCCGATAGCGCCCAATCGGAGGGCAACTTGATGCAATCCAAGTCCGGTGAGATGACCTCACAGGCCACACCCGCGATCTCCTTCAACCCGCAGGCCCCGACCACCATCGGCAAGCTTGCCAAGGCGCTTGGAGTGAGCGAAGAGTCCGTCACTCAGGCGGTTAGCGAAATCAATTCCGGCGGCTCGCCGATTACTTCTGAGGCGCTTGAAAAGACTGTCCAGGCGACCGTTGAAAAGACGGTAGTGGACATCCTTGAGCGCATGCTCGGAGCCCGCGAAGAATCTCATGCCGTGCGCGGACCGGGCGCTGGCACCGTGAAGGTGACCAAAGACCAGGATGCCGGGTTTGCCGAAAGCAGAAAGACGGCAGAAGATGACCTTCCCCCTGAGCCTGGCGTTGATCCCCGGATGCAGGCGGTTTACCGCGCTGCCACGGTGGTGAAGGCGCAAGGATCAGAGTCGATGCCGGAGGGAATTCAGATCGGTCTGGCGAAGCTGGCAAGGTAACAAAAATCCCCGCCCCGGCGGACACCGGAGGCGGGGAGACATCCTCGGGCAAGTAGCCAGAGGACGGGGTTCGCACCCGCCGTCATCATGGCTCAAGGCCCGCGAAAGGTCAAGCCACGATGTACGAAGGACTGACGCAGCAAACTCTTGAACGGATCGGAAAACTTCAGAAGGACGCCACAACCACTGGCATCAGCACAAGCACCGGGCTGCTTTGGTATAACCTGGAGCCTCTGGCCCGCAGGCTGTATCCCGTATGGTTCCCGCTGCTCAATTCGGTGCCGCGCAAGAAAACCGATCGGCCCGGCAACGCGATCCATTGGAAGGCGATTACCGGCGTCAATACAGGCGATCCCGGCACTTCCGAAGGCAACCGCAATATCCTGATGTCCTTCACCGAGAAAGATTACCTTGCGACCTACAAGTATCTCGGGGCGGAATCGAGTGTGACTTTCCCGGCCCAGTACGGTTCGCAGGGCTTCGATGATGCCATCGGGATTTCAAACGTCAACCGCCTGTTCGGCCTGATGAACAACGAAGAGCGCGTGCTGCTGTTCGGCAACGCTGGCAATGGCACAGGGAACAACGGCTTCCAGCTTGGCACGACCCCGACGCCGACAGCCACTCTGACCACGGGCGGCACCATCACGCAGGCTGACTTTACCGTGTACGTAGTCGCCCTGACGGCATGGGGAGCCTACGCCAATCCCATCACTGTGGGCAGCGGCTCCGGGCTTCTGACAAGTTCCACGCGCACCAACGCTGATGGCTCGACTGATACGATTTATGGCGGCGGCGGCGCGATCAGCGCAGCTTCAGCCACCCTCGCGCCTTCCGCGCAGGCCGTCAAGGTTGTGGTTGCTCCGGTTTCCGGCGCGGTAGCCTATGCGGCCTTTGTCAGCACCAACGTGGCTCCGACCACCGCAAACGCTTACTTCATCGGAATTTACCCGTCCAGCACCTTCACCATCACCGCACTTCCGGCCGGGTACACAAACAACCAGCTTGCCAACGCCACCGGCTTGAGCACTGACAACAGCGCCAACCCGCTCCATTACGACGGTCTGATGACTTGGGCCTTCACGGGCGGCTACTGGAACGATTATGCTGGAGCAAACCTTACTGCGGACGGTTCCGGCGGCATCAACGAGTTTGAAGCCGTTCTGCAGCACCTGTGGGACACCTACAAGCTCTCGCCCGACGCCATCTCAGTGGGCGGCTCGGCGCTTATCAACTCCATCCGCACCAAGATTCTTGCAGGCGGTTCAACCGACGCCGTTCGTGTGTTCCAGAACTTGAACCAGGCGGGAGAAGTGGTGGGCGGCGGACTGGTCAAAGGATACAGGGTCCAGTACACCGGCGGCCCTGCCAAGGTCATCCCGCTCGAATTGCACCCCTGGCAGCCCAACGGCACCATCTTCTTCGACATCCGGCAGAACCCGTACCCCGAATCGAATGTTGCCAACCCACGGGAAGTGGACATCATGGCCGATCACTTCTCGATTTACTGGCCGCTGACCTCGCTCAAATGGCAGGTCGGCACCTATGTTTTCTCTACGCTCAAACACTACGTTCCGTTTGGGTCGGCTGTCTTGACTTCGGTCGGGAACGGATAATCGCTCGTCGCAGGCCCACACACCCGCAAGCGGGCGGCTTACCCTCCTTAGGCCGCCCGCATTTTTATTGGAGTCCTGAATGCCGCAGCCTTTTGACCTGACCGATGTTGCAACGCTCATCGAATACGCCAACCTGCTTCAGCCCAGCGCCGAAATTCAGGACATTGCGCAGGAAGCCATCTCAGGCTTTAGCGCCGCTGTTTACCGCTATACAGGCCGCACCACGCCGATGTTCAGCGCCGTGACCAGCTTTGATGAGGTCTACGACGGCAATGACGGCGATATTCTCTACACCATTAATTCGCCCCTTGTGACCGTTACAAGCGTTCAGGTAAATGGCGCAACCGTCCCGCAAAGCACCGGCGTCTTCAACCCCGGCTGGTTTATCGACCAGGCCAAAGGCTCGATTAAAATGCGCTCAAATTCCGGCGCTCAGGGTGTGGCGACATTTGCCAACACCGACTGGGCCACCTTTACTGGCCTGCCGCCCTACCGCTTCCTGCGGGGGCGTGGAAACATTGAAATCGTCTACACCGCTGGCTACGCTGTAGTGCCCGATGATCTCATTCTGGCAGCGCTCAAGCAATGCACGGTCTACCTTAACCGGCGGCTTCGGGAGGACGAGCAAAGCCGCATGATCCCCAACGCCGGAAGCACCACCTATGGCCGCTGGTCATGGTCGCCGGACGTATTCCAGTTGGTAAACCAGTTCAAGCGGATTGCCGCCTACAACGCGGCCTACTGACATGCTGACCATCGAACTTAAAGGGTTTAATCAGGTTGAAGGGAAGCTGGAGGCTCTGCCGGGCGAACTTCAGGCGGCGTTGACCTCCAAGGTCAATTACTGGCTCGTCGAAATTCAGAAAAAGATTCTTGCCGGACTGGAAGCTGGAACGGGCCTCAAAAGCCACTCCGGGGAGTCCGGTCTTGCCGGATCGGTTGAGGTCACGGCCGCCGCAGGATCTGAGGGTTCCATTCAGGGCAGCGTGCAGTCAAGCGGCACCGGAACCGGGAAAGCGTTTCCCTACGGCTTGATGTGGGAAGAAAGCGGGCACGGCGTTATTACCCCCAAGCGTGCCAGAGCGCTCCATTTTATAACCGCCGGAGGCGAAGAAGTTTTTACCCAGAAGGTGTCGGCACAATCGCCGCGCCCGTGGTTTTATCCCGCCGCTAAAGGGATGAAAGAGGACATTCTGATAAGCCTCGGAAACGAGATCAGGAAGGTGATTGAGAGTTGAAATCCAGCCGGTCACAGATTGCGGACGCGCTTGTTGCTCTCGTTAAGGGATCCAGCTACCCCTTCAACACCGTTTCCAAGCACTACATTCATTGGGACTCTCAGGACACAAGCTCCTGGCCTGTCGCGTTTGTCCGGCATGTAGGCGAAGAAGTTCGGCACGAAGCCTATACCCTGAACCGCTACCACGTCCACTACCGGGTTTTCTGCTTTGCGCTGGTGAATGCCGCCGATCCGAGCTTCGATCAGGACGATCAGGTCACAAACCCGCTGCTGGACGCCATTGACGCGGTTTTTACCCCGGTATCACACCAGAAGATTGACTTGGGCTTGCCGGGCGTGGACGAAGCTTACATCGAGGGGCAGATTCTGATTGCCGACGGCGTAGAGGATGGCCGGGCCGTCTATGTCATCCCCGTTACCGTTTCGGCGGCTTGAAAACCGAAACAAGCTATTTTTGGGAAAATTGAATTGAGGTAGAACAATGCCGACTGGACCTTACTCTCAGGAATTCATTTTTGGCGCGGGCCGGGTATTTGCCGTAAACAACGGACAGGGAGCGGTGCCGTCAACCCCGACGGTCATCCAGCCCACTCAGTTCCTTTCGCTGATCGAGGCTTCGGTAGACGAAGCAATCACCATCAAACCCCTCGATTCCACGATGGAATTCCCGGACTCGATTGCTTCCGCAGACCGCAAACTGACCGGCAAGGTGACTTTTGGGCGCGTTGACCTGTTGCTGCTGAACGAGATCGTTTTCGGTGAGAACTCTTACGCAGCGGGCGGAACGCTGCTGCAAGGCGTCGAGGCGGGATCCATCCCCGCCGTAACACCCTTCACGGTTACCGTAACTCAGTCGGCAACTTGGGTGACTGACTTAGGGGTTTACTACGCTTCTTCTGGAAAGCAGTTTGAAAAGGTCACAAGCACTCCGGCCACCGG
>JAJYJL010000330.1 GCA_021789565.1 Acidobacteriota bacterium | reverse complement strand
GAAGCGCCGTCATAACCTTTTTCGTAGAATACACGGGCAGCTACCCGGCAGATTTCCCGGAGCCTTTGTTTGGGATCAACGGCTTCAGCCATAAGGATAACCCCACAAAACAATTGCGCCGACAGTCTACCACAACGCGCAATGGCTGAGGGAAAGCCGGTCAAGAATTCTGCTCGAAATCTATGAATCGACACCTGGCGCCGATCTACTTCTTCCTGATCATGAAATTCTCCTGGATTTGGAAGTTGGCGCGTACCGGTAAGTGTGCACACCTCTTCGAACGTTTCCGCCCACGGAATCCTTTCAGACAGAGAAACCTTGCGTCTTGTTTTGATTAACAAGGAAGGGCTGGACCGGGTTGTCGTTGATGTTTCCGGCCTCGTGTACTATTCGCGCGCCGCTGCCTTGCGGCTGGTTGCGCCGTCGTTTGATTCCCGAGCTGCGATCACTTTTGGCGGCCGGTCGGTTGACCTAAACGGAAGCTGGGAGCCGGAACCGGCACAGCGCGTTGAGCGCAAGGGCGGATCCTTCCTTCTCCAGTTACCAGCAGCTAGTGCAGCTGTTGTGACATTTGGAAAATGAGTTTGCTGCTAGCTTACGGCTTGGGAAGGAAATATCGGAATGCCGCCTCTGGCGGCTCTCAACGCATTCATTTCCGCGTGCCTGGGGTGAATTCCTAACTAATAATGAAAAAACATTTGACTCCAGCCACACGTCTCTAATATATTCTGTTTCGTTACTTGACAGTCACCTTTAAGCGGCGATAAACAGGGCCTGGAGGGGAACTCTTTGAGACCGCGAATACTTGTACTTATCTCTATTTTACCTCCGTATCTTTATCCCTTGATATTGGGGAGAAGTGGTTCCTGCGTCGCGTCTACCCTTCCAGCTGGGTAATCTGCCTAGGCCGGAATGAGACTCGCCCATGAAGTTAGGCATCATAAGCCCGCGTGTCCTTATCAGAAGAGCTCTTTCGGCTTTCCTTGCAAGCACCGGTGTCGCGCTTGTTGTCATGGAAGGGAGCAACCTTCTTGACAGCCTAGATGAAGTTAGGCACTCTCAGGCGGAGATGCTTATCGTGGACGTGTGTGGCCGGGGATTGGAGTCTATGCCGGACCTTACTCATCTCAATCTTGCCCCAAGAGTCGTCGTCCTTATGGACGATTTTGATGGTGCTTTCTATGCCCGGGCATTCCAGCTTGGAATCTGGGGATGCCTTTCAACAAAGCAAAGCCCAATGGTTTTTCAGAAGGCCCTCAACTCAGTGGCCCGGGGTGAGCGATGGATGCCGCAGCAGGTTGTTCTTAAGGAACTTGTCGGGACCCCGGAGCCAGCGAAAGAGGTCCCCGAAGAGCTCTCTCCGCGAGAGTGGGAAGTGCTGGGTCTTATGGCCAATGGCCTCCGCAACAAAGAGATTTCTGCACGGCTTAACATTTGTGAAGAAACCGCCAAGTCTCACGTGAAATCGATTTACCGGAAGTTGAAGATCAAAGGGCGGCGTGACGCCATGTTTCGACATTTTGAATTTGTTCGCCGCATGTCGGGCAAAGGGGATAGCAATCCCAAGAAAATGGCTGGGCGCCAGGTGTAGCCAATCTGGCCTGCAAGTACACGGGCCGGAAGAGGGTTGAGTGTTCTTTCATAGAAAAGAAGTCTGTCTGGCACTCCGTGTTGGGACGAGTATTGGACGAAAAGACGAATACCTGGTTTCCACATGCTGCAGTGTGCGACTGTTTTCCCTTTTTTATTCCCCCCCGAAAATCACCCCGAATTTCGGAAACATTCCCCCTTTGGGGGATTGTTTCCAGTAGTAACATCCGTTAGGTTACCTCTCGTAAAATACAAGAGACTGCTTGGCACGTTTGCTGGCTTCACAAAGCGGACAGTTGACATGCCAAGTTGATTTAGAAGTGATCAGTTGTTCCGATCGTGTGCTGTCGCCGGGAGGGGGTACAGTCGCCGATCACTGATGGCAGTTCCTAAGCCATTGGCGAGCGCATAGCTTGGATTTTGCTCAAAGACTTGTTGCCCCACAACTCCAGATTCATTCCGGGTGTCTCCCTGCCTTGCCGGAACGGTAACGTCACTACGATCCTGGTGAAAACGAAGTTGTTATGGTTTTTGCTGCGGACCGCTTGCGGACGGGCTTTCAGTCCACTTGGAGACCAGGATCCTGTTCGCCGGAAAGCCGAGGAATCACAGGAAGCTTCGCCAATGGGAAAGGCCACCGAAAATTAAGTAGATCTTTAAGCGGCGGGCTTGCAATCATTTTCCTCGTTACCTTCAATTTGTAACTCAACTCAGCCGCTTACCGGGAAAACCTTCCTGTAAGTCACAGGGCGGAGCTTTATGCTTAATGACCTACTCCATTCTGAAAACCGGTCGCCAGGGCCCGATTACGGGTGGTACGCGCTCTACACCCGCCACCACCATGAAAAGGTTGTTGCCCGCAGCCTGATGGCCAAGGGGTTTAAGGTTTTCCTGCCACTCTATTCTGCGCAGCGCATATGGAAAGACCGGACCAAGGTGATAGCTCTTCCCCTATTTACCTGCTACGTCTTCATTCAAACAGGGTTGAAGCATCACTTGGACATTGTGACCACTGCCGGCATTCATGATTTTGTGCGAAGCGCCGGATTTCCTGCAATGATTCCCCCACGCGAGATCGACGGGATACTCAAGGTTGTCGAGCATTACGTCAAGATCGAGCCACATCCCTTTATCAGGTGTGGTGACCGAGTCAGGGTCAATGCTGGACCTCTGGAAGGGATCGAGGGCATTCTGCTGAGGAAGAAAAACTTCAGCCGGCTGGTTCTCAGCGTCGAACTACTCGGCCAATCCGCTTCGGTCGATATCGACGTCGCAATGGTCGAGCGAGTCAGTAATCCCAACAAACCTTGCATGCCCATTAAGCCAGGCAGCGACCATGCTGGTTATGTCCGGACAATGTAATCATCGTTCAAAGTCTGTTCTGCCCGACGAATGAAATTCATGCCGGTTTCAACGGAAAACATAGTGCGGGTCTTGCGGATTACCTGCCGTCAACTCAAACCAGGGCTGGCAAGAGCCAGCCTTCTCGCCGCACTGGCGCTGCTGTGTTCCTGTGGCGTGCTGCGCGGGCAGGCACTGGACGCGCAGTCCGAGAAGGAGTGCAGCACGTGTACGGCTCACCCTCAACCCAGGGTGCGCATCTCTGCCGATCGCAATGAGTACATCATCGACGCAGATGACGTGTTGGAGGTGGAGGTTGTAGACGCTCCCGAATTCAGCCGTAATTACCGTGTGAGCCCGGATGGAACGATCACCATTCCCTTGCTGGCTGCTCCTGTGACAGCCGAAGGGTTGACTCTCACCCAGCTTTCTGCGGTGATATCGGACAGACTACGTTCGGCACAACTTGTAAGCCGCCCCAGCGTCGTCGTTAATGTTAAGTCATCTGCGGCTCATGCCGTCGCGATCTCGGGTGCTGTTCATGCCCCGCAGATTTACGCCATCTTCGGACCCACAACGCTGCTGGATATAATATCCCAGGCAGGCGGACTGGCCCCGGATGCCGGCAGCACCGCCATCGTAACGCGTGGAGACGCGGCGCAGGGGCCGGACCAGGCTAGACGTACTATCCGCGTGGACCTGCACAAACTGATCAGCACAGGTGACCCGCGCCTGAATGTCACCATTTTCCCCGGGGACAAAGTAACGGTCCAGCGTGCCGGCATAGTCTACGTGGTCGGAGCGGTCCAGCGCCCGGGTGGATTTCCTTTAAGTAACGGCCGCGACAAGATGACAGTTTTGCAGGCTGTAGCTCTGGGTGAGGGCCTGAAGCCTACCGCTCGACAGAAGAAGGCTATTATCATCCGGCGCGGCGAACAGTTCCAGAGCGGCCGGGAGCAGATTCCGGTCAATCTCAGCAAGATTCTGTCGGGGCACTCTTCCGACCCTGGCCTTGAGGCAAATGACATCTTGTTCATTCCTGACAGCACATCGAAAAGGGTCCTGCAGCGTGGCGCCGAGGCCGCGGTTCAAATTGCCACGGGCGTTGTCATATGGGGGCGTTACTAGTTTAAGGAGGAACGGTAAACCGTTGGTGCATCCCTAAGCGGCAGACTGAAGATATGTCAGAAGAAGATCGCTCCGCATTCCAGCCGTTACTTACTGAGCGGCCGGGACCACATTCCTGCCCGGTGTTGGATTTGCAGTTGGAAGGGGCCGACTCCTATGCGTACTTTCGTGCTTATTGGAAGGTCCTTTCAAAGCGTCGATGGACTATTCTCATCGCCGCCTTCCTGGTTGCGACCCTGGTTGCCCTGTACTCGTACAAACAGAAGCCGGTCTATAGGGCTACGGCTGAAGTCGAAGTCGATTCAGAAACGCCAGATGTTCAGTCCGTCAACGACCTCTATGAAACGGTTCCGACAGACGCGACCTTTCTTCAGACGCAGGTGGACGTTCTCAACAGCGATAACCTTGCCTGGCAAACCATCCAGCAGTTGAAGATTGACGGTAAACGTGCTTTTAATTCCGCCGCCGGAAACTTCGATGGAGCGCGAGAAACGTCGTCAACACAGCGGGCACGACTGATCAAGCGGTTCAAGGATTCTATCAGTGTTGACCTTGTAACGGGCAGTCGTATGATCAGAGTCAGCTTTGAAAGCACTGACCCGCAGCAGGCCGCCGAAGTGGCGAACACGCTGGTCGCCAATTACAGGGAGTACAACTTCCGATCCAAGTATGACGCCACACGCCGGGCTTCCGACTGGATGCGCAAACAGTTAAATGAATTGAGAGCGAGGGTGGAAAAGTCCCAGGAAGCACTGGTGAACTACGAGAGGCAGAACTCCATTGTCAATATCAGTGGCAGTGAGAGCGTTGAAGACCGCCGACTGGCAGGCTTGAGTCAGGACCTGACGATGGCTCAGAACGATCTGGCACAGCAGGAATCTCTGTACCGCCTGGTAAAGGTAAACCCTGAAAAAGCGGGGTTATTGGCACAGGACAGTCTTCTTCAGAATATGGAAGAGAAAAGTGCCGACCTGAAGACAGCGTACGTTGATGCTCTTGGACAGTACGGCCCGAAATTCCCCAAGGTTTCAAGGTTGCATGACCAGATCGAAGAAATCCAGTCGCTTATTGCACAGGAACGGGCGAGGACGGTGGAGCGGATCACGCACAACTACAGAGTTGCGCTCGGGCGTGTGAAACTACTTACAGATTCGGTCGCCCGCGAAAAGTCTGAAGTCGGCAATCTGAGTCAATTGATGATCCAGTATGACCTGCTCAGGCACGATTTTGATACGAACCAGCAACTTTATGACAGCCTCCTGACCCGTGTTAAAGAGGCAGCGGTTTCCGCGGGTCTTAGGGCAAACTCTGTCCACCTTGTTGACCAGGCTTTGGTACCAACGATGCCCGTGAGACCCAGAAAAGGGCGGAATATCGCTATCGGATTTATGGTGGGTTTAATTCTGGGGACGACCATAGCTTTCGTTCGGGAAGCAATGGATACGTCCATAATGACGGCGGAGGATATTGAGCGCAGCATCGCTGAACCTGTCCTGGGAGTTATTCCGGCAGTGCACTCATTGGGAAATGGAAAATTCTGGTTTAGCCGGCGTAGAAATCAAACGGCTTCCGCTTCTGACGGGGTTGAATGGGCCGTTCTGAAACAGCCCACATCCATGCTGGCGGAGTCTTATCACACCTTGCGGACTTCTGTGCTGCTCTCGTCGATGCCGGGTCCATCGCGCGCGCTTCTGCTCACGAGTGCGCGGCCGTTCGAAGGGAAAACCGCCACGGCATTCAACCTGGCAGTCGCACTGACGCAGATCGGGAACCGCGTCCTTTTCATCGATGCCGATATGCGTCAACCTGGTCTTAAGCGGATACTGAATACGAACGGCCGCGCCGGCCTCAGCAATGTCCTGGCCGGTGAGGGAAACGTCGAGCAAGCAATTTTTCAAATGCCGCAATTGCTCAGATTGCCGGACCTATGGTTTCTTTCGGCGGGGCCGCAGCCGTCCAATCCCGCTGATCTGCTGGCTTCAAAAGCGATGAAAGAACTTCTGGCTGCTCTGCGCGTCCGCTTTGATCACATAATTGTGGACACGCCGCCGGTCTTGATGGTGACGGATGCCACGGTACTTTCTTCCTTTGTGGACGGTGTCATTCTGGTGATAGAAAGTGAAGTCACCGCAAGAGCAGCATTGGCACGCGCACACCGTGTTCTGGAAGATGCCGGAGCGAACATTCTGGGTTGTGTGCTCAACAAGCTCGACCTGAAATACGACGGCCACTACGGATCGAACTACTGTAACTACGTGCGCTATTACAGCCAGAGCCGGTACAGTAAACGCCTACCTGCGAGTCGAGCGGTTGTCGAGTCGGACCATCCGCACAGAGCGGAGGAAGCCTAAGAGCCCAATTTCGACCGCTATTTTCTTTCGTCGGTTTCTGCTGATTTCTACGGTAATCAAAACCTCTGCTGTAGGAAAATGTCTTCGAAGTACCGAGCGGGACCGGTTTCCCCTGTCCGGTGGCTTGAGGCCCGTGGAATATGAACCTGCAAAAAGGCAACAGGACGGCTTGGCGTGACCCGCGCTCGCCGACTCCTTACATGCGTCAGCGTCTCATACGTGCGGTTCGCCATCACTGGGGCATGTTCGCTGGTGGCGGTACCCGTATATCTGCATTTCCTCGGCAAAGAAGAGTACGGCCTGTGGCTCGCGGTGCTCAGCGTCCTCGTGCCGCTTTCCCTGATGAGTATCGGTTTCCCCACCATCAGTCAGAACTTGCTGGCGGAGGCACGCGCCGTTGGCGACTGGGACCACGCGAGTCGTGTCCTCGTCACCAGCTTTGTTTCCCTACTCGCTGCGGCCGTTGCCGCCTGCCTGCTGATGCTTCTCGGGTTGCGGGTGGGCGTTGTACAGGAGCTACTGAAAGCCTCGCCGAGCCTTCGTACGGAGGTAGTCCCCGCGCTCCTGATTACGCTTGCTGGATTCGCCTTCAGCCAGCCTTTACAGGTCTTTCGCCTGGCGTTCCGGGCGTTCGAGCGGGTTGATCTGGAGCAGTATGGGCTGGCAGCGCTCGCTGTGATCAATCTTTTTCTGACGGTTCTGGTACTTTGGGCCGGGCAGGGAATCATCGGAGTGGCACTGGTTTACGCTATTCTGCAGTTGGCCAGCGGGGCCGTCTTTGTTGCTGCGCTCATACGTGAGTTTCCGCAGTTACATTTTTCCATGCACAGTTTTTCGCCACGGCTCGCGCGCCGAATGATTGCTCCGGGCTTCTACTTTTTTGTGGTTTCGGTTTCAGGCGTCCTGATGTGGGGCATCGACAACCTGGTGATCTCGGGCATGCTTGGCGTTGTGTTTGTAACGGCGTTTGCCATCGCGGCAAGGCTCACGTCGATGCTGCGCGAAATGCTCTCAATGCCCTTTTCCACTTCCGGTCCTACCATCACAGCGCTTGGGGCGGAAGGCTCTCCGGCGGCTCTCCGGCGGCTCTTTTACTTTTCCACACGGTTGGCGCTTCTTGGAGCTGTGCTTTTCGGCATAGAACTTGGTTTCTTCGGGCGGCGTTTCGTTGCGCTTTGGGCGGGCCCTTCAGTGGTAGTAGATCCGGCCACGTTCGCGGCACTGGTCGGTATCCTTATTATCAATGTGCTTCAGCAGCCTGCCAGCGCCTACCTAATCGCGACAACGCGCCACCGGACTTTTGCCTGGCTCAGCCTGCTGGAAGGAATCGCAAATTTAGTGCTCTCCTGCTGGTGG
>JAJYJL010000329.1 GCA_021789565.1 Acidobacteriota bacterium | reverse complement strand
AGTGGCTGAAGCTGAGAAGTCGGGCTTGATGGCCGCCATGCGCCCGCAGCGGAACGCGTATCGCAACCTGATGGACCTTTCAGGGTTCTGGCAGTTTCAGCTTGACCCGAAGGGCGAAGGCGAACAGGCCAACTGGAAGGACGGTTTGCCCTCTCCGCGCGTGATTCCTGTTCCGGCCAGCTGGAACGATCTTTTTGATGACACAGCCGACTACCTTGGCTACGCCTGGTACGCTCACGAGGCGTGGATTCCAAAGGGGTGGGAAGGCCAGCGGATATTCCTGCGCGTCTATTCCGCCAACTACGCCGCCAAGGTGTGGATGAATGGAAGCTTGCTGGGCGGACATCTGGGCGGGCATCTGCCGTTCGCCTTCGAAGTTTCCGGCAACGCGCGCTTCGACGTCCCGAGCCGCATTGTGATCCGGGTTGAAAACCTGCAGAAGCCGGACCGCGTTCCACCCGGCAAGCCGCCCGGCCGCCGCGGCTTCTTCAACAGCATGCCCGACACAACTTATGACTTTTTCCCTTACGCCGGCATTGATCGCCAAGTGGCACTATATACCTGCCCGCAAACGCATGTGGACGACATCACCGTGACCACAGAGATCGCCGGCCAGGACGGCGTCGTCAAGGTGACTGCCCTAGCGAGCCACGGATGGACCGGCAAGGGGCGGGCCGTGATCGAAACCGGCCCCGGCGGAGGCACCGTCACGGCGGACCTGAACTTCGTAAAGGGTGAAGCACATGCGGAGCTACGTTTAGCCTCGGCGCGCTTCTGGTTTCCTGACCGCCCGAATCTCTATCCGCTCACGGTGGAACTGCTGGAATCGGGCAAGCCTTTTGACGCTTACCGGCTTGAGATCGGTGTCCGCACATTCACGATCAGCGGCGAACAATTTCTGCTGAACGGTCAGCCCATCAAGCTGCGGGGTTTTGGCAAGCACGAAGATTTTCCGCTTCACGGCAAAGGTCTTGACGGCCCGCAACTTGTGCGCGACTACGAATTGCTCAAATGGGTGGGCGCGAATTCCTACCGCACCTCGCACTATCCCTACTCTGAGGAAGCAATGGAATTGGCCGACCGCTACGGGATCATGATCATCGACGAAATTCCGGCGGTAGGGCTGAACTTTTCTGAGAACGAAGAGCAGGTTCAGGCATGGACCCGCATGGCCAGCAGCCAGCTTCGCAGCCTGATCGCGCGCGACAAGAACCATCCCAGCGTGATCATGTGGTCCGTCGCCAACGAGCCCGGCGCGGGTCGCCCGCTTTCCGGCCAAGTGGCTTCAAAGACTGCCATCGCGGCTGGCGACGGTTACTTCAATCAACTGGTGGGACTGGCCCACAAGCTGGACTCGACGCGCCCCGTTACGTTCGCCGCCGTGCAGGGCGGACCCGCGGAGTGGTTGTCGCATGTCGACGTAGTGGCCCTCAACCGATACTACGGCTGGTACGTGATGGGCGGCCAGCCTGACGTGGCTGTCAAAGGGCTAGAGAAGGAACTCGACGCGCTGCACGCTGCCTATCCGAAGCCTATGATCTTTACCGAGTTTGGTGCAGAAGCCCTGCCGGGTTCGCACAGTGATCCGCCGGAAATGTGGACAGAAGAATACCAGGCGGAGATAATCAGCCGCTATCTCGACGTCGCGGCAGCACGGTCCTACATGGCGGGAACGCTGATGTGGTGCTTTGCGGATTTCAAAACGTCGCAGAGCATCATCCGCGCCAACAGCATGAACAATAAAGGCGTCTTCACGCGCGACCGGCGCCCCAAGCAGGCTGCTCACATGCTGCGAGACCGCTGGCGAGGGAAAGCCCTCTGAGGCAGGCCCTGCTGCTAATTTCCTGGGCTCTCAAGTTACCCGATGAGAATGCGCCGCAGGGCCGGTTTCCCGCCCCTGCGGGTTTTTGGCGGGGTATGATGGAAAGCCCGCAGGGTTCAGGGGCGGATGTTCGGGTCGTGCCTTTGAGCTTCAGTTCCTAGCGGAAATGGCCCGGCCCCTGGTCATTTTCCTTTCCATGTTTTTCCCGTCTCGGAGGATTGGCAGGGCGTTCCTGTCCTGCCCGCCCATGCGACTGTTGCGCTTCTGGCGGACGGTCCTGACTCTGGCCGCGTTGAACCTTGCCGTGGGAATTATTTCGATAAAGGGGCTGCTCATTCCTCTGCTGCCCAGGTGAAGGGCGCTCCATACGTCCATAGGGTTGCGCATGCTGGGGAGCATTGCGTCCCGGGGCTCTCTCAACCGGAGGGGGCGCGGATCGCCCACCCTCGCGGCCGCCTCTCAGTGCACGAGAAGGCTCTTTGTAGGGGGCCCCTGCGCGGGTCGCCCGCACTACGCCGCTGCCCCTGAAATCACCCGGCCTCGCTGTCGCGGCAATCTTGGGACGTCCGTGGTTTTCACGTGCCCGTTGCGCGGGTTCACTCCGGGCAATCTGCTCCTGCTCCAATTGCTGGCTGATTGCCCCGGAGCGTCGGCCGCGTTCCGCCGCCAGTTCCGCAGAGTTGGGACGGGCGGCGATTCCGCCGGGCCCACCGTTGTAGCTGATGCGCGGACTGCGTTCATTCACAACAACCTTCTGGCTGTAAACGTTCACGATGTTGACGTTGGTGATCCGGTTGACTTCACGGTTGTAGAAAAAGCTTCCACCCTGCCAGTATCCGCCATTATAGCCAGAGCCCGTATAGCCGTATCCATAGTCGATTCCGCCGTAGAAGCCGACCGCCATTCCCCAGTAGCCCGGATACCACGCATACCCGCCGTCATACCAGCCCCAGTATCCGGGAGTCCACAGCGCACCGACAAAGGGTGCCAGCACCCACGTGCCAGGCACCCAGAAGTAGCCGAAATCCGGGTCCCAAGCCCAGTACCCGGGTGTCCAGATTAAACCCGGACCCGGGCAGGGTGGCTGCACATAAACGGGAATTGCAGGCGGGCCGAAGCTGACGAAGATGCTGACCGAGCCGGACGATTTTGCCGGCGCCATCAGTAGCGCCAGGCCCAGCAGCAACGACCCAAGCAGGCATGAAACCAGTGAGCGTTGTGCCCATCTGCCACGCTCCGTCTTCGGGGACTGAAGCGTGCAACGTGCCGGCCCCTCATGGTTACGTGCAACTCCGCTGCTCCAGCTTTGAGAGGAAACCGGCGTATCTTCCGAGAACTCAAATCCGTCGATTTTGAACTTATTGTCTCTCATCGAAGCACCTCCTCAGGCACTTCCGTTGCCGAGATGTCCTCGCCATCTTTGAGCAACCTGATGGCCATTTTGCTTGTCTTTCAGGTAACCTACGTATTCCCAGAATGCTAGATGATACTTCGGTGGGCCGATTTTCACTCAGGCGCCCCGAGCAAATTTCTGCTGGGTAAGTAAAAATTACGAACCTCGGGAGCATCTGCCTTGTTTCAAGAGACTTATCCTACAGCGTGGTTCAGAAGGCGTGATTGATGTCGCGCAGAAAACGGCATAAATTCGCGCTTTATGCACGGCCTTCTGATTTTCCGTGTTGTGCAACTCTGAGTGCCATAGCGACTGGGCCTGGCTTCAGGCAGGCGGGTAGGCGGCTGCTTTAATCCGTGGCCTATCGTTTCCTGTAGAGGCGGTCTCGTCAGGGTAGGATCGGCAGGCCTTCTTCTAACCCTTGGCGTTCACACAGGCCCGGCACACCGAGGTATGTATCACTTTGCGGGACAGCGCTATGCCCCTTCGCCCCAGGCCGGGTCCCACTGCAGCTTCTTGCCAGCTTTGAGGGCCAAGTTACCGATCCAGGAAGTTCGCGCGGCCTCAAACCCCGCCCCGACCGGCGCGTTCGGAGCCTTGCGCGTGCGGACGCACTCCAGAAAATTTTGGATGTGTTCAATGGTTCCGTCATGCAGCGATTCCGCCAGAATTTCCGGCTTGGGATGCTGTGTGCCCGGCTCCGACTTTACGCCCGTGGGATAAAACGCGAGGCGCGTGCGATTGACCTTGAGCGCGCCATTGGTGCCGCGGAACGTGATGCCGCCGTCGTCAATGCCGTCGCAGAGCGCGCCCGTGAAAGTCACCATAAACTTTTGCGGAAATTCGTAAGCCGCCGTGATCGTGTCGGGACACTGCCAGTTCATCAGGTAGAGATCGCCCGTCGTAGTAGCCGTTTGGGGTGCGGGCTGGTTGGTGTACCACTGGATAACGTCAATCCAGTGCGTCAGCAGATCGGTCAGGATGCCGCCGCCGAAATCCCAGTAGAAACGCCACCAGGCGAATTTCTCTTTGTTAAACGGCTGCATCGGCGCGTCGCCCAGCCACTGTTTCCAGTCGAGCTGCGCCTGGTCCACTTCTGGCAGAGCGTTCCATCCCTGAGTGGAGTAATAGTTCTGATACCAGTATGTGTGGACAAAGCTCAGCTTGCCCAACTTGCCGGACTCTACCAGTTGCTTGCCCAGAATATAGTGCGGCCAGCTTCGCTGCTGCATGCCCACCTGCACGATGCGGTTGGTCTCGTGCACAGCACGCAGGATTTCCGCGCCTTCAGGAATGGAATGGATGAGGGGCTTCTCGCAGTAGGCGTCTTTGCCGGCCCGCACGGCGTCCACCAGCATTTGCTTGTGCCAGTGGTCGGGTGCGCCGATCACCACTGCGTCGATGTCCTTGCGGTCGAGCACCGCGCGATAGTCCTCCGCGCCGGTGGCCTTTGCTCCGGCAACCTTCAGCCCGGCGCGACGGTGCGGCCCGTAGACATCGCAGACCGTCACGATCTCAACGGAGGGCTGCTTCACAAAAATCGACGACAAATAATGGGCTCTCTCGCCGCAGCCCAACACGCCCACGCGAATGCGATCATTGGCGCCCAGTACGCGCGCCGGCGGCAGGCCGCCTATTGCAGCCGCACCTGCAGTGACAAAGGCTGTCTCCTTCAAAAACTCCCGCCTGGATACCGCCCCCTTCGCTTTGCCCTGTTCCATCGTTTTCCTCCTGATCAGATGAAGACGTACTACCGGTGACCGCAAAGAGAACTAACACAGAATCGTCCCTTCTGCAACCTCCGCGGCTGCCTTTAACAGGCGCACTCATGCCCTCCGGATCAGCCGGCGTAAAGTCGGCCCGCCGGCGTTGCTTGTCCTGTTGCTTCAATAACAATCGACGCTCCAGCACAAATCAGGCAAATCACCACAGCCAGAACAACCACACGTCACGACTTCAGGCGGGAAGAGAGCAACCTTTCGCGAATCACCTTGATCTCGCCATGCAATGGGTATGAAGCGGTGCGCGCCAATTTCTTCGTGAAGCTGCAGCCATTCTACTCCGATATTGCGGTTGTGCGAAGGACGGATGCTTTTGTTTTGCGCTTCCTGCTATGATTTCCGTTTGGGTGAATCGTGACGACAGCGACCGAAATCAAAAAACCCTCCGCGTGGGGGACGCTGCGGCATCCAGTCTTCCGCAACTGCTGGGCTTCGTCCGTGGTGTCGAACGTTGGGAGCTGGATGCAGGACACAGCGGGCACGTGGCTGATGACCTCACTCACCACCTCGCCGCTGCTGATCGCGCTGATGCAGACTGCGGCCGGCCTGCCCGTGCTGCTGCTGGGTTATCCCGCCGGCGCCACCGCCGATATTGTTGACCGCCGCCGACTGCTGATTTTCTGGCAGGTCTGGATGCTGGCCACAGTGGCGGCGCTCAGCGTTCTCACTTTTGCTGGCATTATTTCTCCCTGGACGCTGCTGGCCCTCACCTTTCTGCTGAACATCGGTGCCGCCATGAACAATCCTGCCTGGCAGGCCATTGTGCCGGAGCTGGTTCCGCGCTCAGAGTTGCCCAGCGCCATCGCGGTGAACAGCGCCGGTTACAACCTGGCGCGCGCAGTGGGACCGGCGCTCGGCGGCCTGATAGTGGCGGCCTTTGCCACGGTTATGCTGGGTGCTGGCGCGGTGTTCCTGGTGAATTCGCTTTCTTTCGTGGCGGTGATTGTCGTCCTCTATCAATGGCACAGCACGCCGCTTTACAAGAGCGCCCTTCCAGCGGAACGGTTGTCAGGAGCGTTGTTGTCCGGCCTGCGGTACTTGCGCTACACGCCGGATCTTCGCGCAACGTTCGTCCGCACCTTCACCTTTGCGAGTTTCGCCAGCGCCGTGTGGGCGCTGCTGGCGGTCGTGGCGCGGCAGGACCTCCGTCAGGGCGCCATGGCCTACGGTATCCTGAACGGCTGCCTGGGTGCGGGTGCTGTTGTCGGTGCTTCGTTCCTACCGCGACTTCGACAGCGTTTGTCGGCGAATATGATTGTGGCAGTCTCATCTGTAATTTTCGCCGGCACGCTGGCGACGCTCGGCCTCGTGCGGAACGTTCCTCTTATTGTCCTTTCTCTGCTGGCGGCGGGATTTGCCTGGACCACCGCGCTCTCGACGCTGAACGTCACCGTTCAGATCTCAACGCCACCCTGGGTTCAAGCACGGGCGCTCGGCACCTACCAGATGATTTTCTGGGGAAGCGTGGCTTCGGGCAGTGCATTCTGGGGATTTCTGGCGGAGCACATTTCTACTCCAGGGGCGCTGCTGGCGGCGTCCGCGAGCGCGCTGGCCAGCATTCCGCTCGTGCACCGATTTCATCTGCTGGAGGAAACTCCACCCGACCTGGGTCCTTATGCTCTCAACCGCGCGGCCCCGCAAGTGCTGATCGAGCCGCACCCCGATGACGGCCCGGTGCTGGTGACAATTGAATTCCAGGTGCGTCCGGAAGATTATTCCGAGTTCACTAGTTCTATTCATAAGGTTAGAGACATGCGACTGCGCAACGGCGCCATCCGCTGGGGAGTCTTTCAGGATGCGCGACAGCCGGGTCGCTTTGTCGAAACGTTTGTTGTCGATTCCTGGATCGACTTTTTGCGTCAGCGCGAGCGCTTTTCTGTTCCCGACCGTGCCATTCGCGACCATGCCTGGAGTTTCCATCAGGGCGAGGCACCGCCCGCAGTCTCTTACATGCTGTACGCGCGGGAAGCTGCAGGCGACGGCTAGTGGCGTTCATCCGAGTCGACGGTTTTCTTTCTTCTATCGCTCTGTCGGCTAGCCTAGTGACCACGATGCCCCTCGCTGTGCCACGCCTGGACCGGTTGAGAAGTGATTGAATCCCGCCTGAGACAACTTACGTGGTGGGAAGGCGGACTTCTGGCACGTTTAGAATCAATAGATTGCAGGAAGTTGACGGCGACCAGGGCGCTGGCCGCTGCCCTGCTTCGTTTATGGTAGCTATTCACATTCTTTCGTCCGTAACTTATCCCCTGAATCTCCTTATAAGCTTTCTTTACTGTAACCGGCGACCTTTCCCTTCTGGTTTCTTGATCTATTAAATGTGGGCGAAATTCAGCTCCGCACAAGCCAGGTTTTGGACAGTTGGCGTATTTCACCTGAACCGGGGCTCGTCTTCGGACGTCTAAGAAGGTAAACTGGTAGCGAAGGGGGCAAACATGTCCATTCGACCGGTTAAACGGCTGATCAAATCCAAGCCAACGCTGGAAGGCGCAGGCGTGCATCTTCGCCGGGCTTTCGGTTTCGGCAGCACGAATGACTTCGATCCGTTTCTTCTGCTTGACGACTTCCGTAATGAACGGCCGGAGGACTATCTGGCCGGCTTTCCGTGGCATCCGCACCGTGGCATTGAGACCATCACCTACGTTCTGGCGGGCAATGTGGAGCATGGGGACAGCTTGGGCCATAGCGGCACCATCGGCGCTGGCGACGTGCAATGGATGACGGCCGGTAGCGGCATCATTCACCAGGAAATGCCCAAGGGAGACACCACAGGGCGTATGCACGGCTTCCAG
>JAJYJL010000328.1 GCA_021789565.1 Acidobacteriota bacterium | reverse complement strand
CATCCAGGTGTGTACCGAAATGCTCCGGCATGCTGAGCTGTCGGGAGAAGTTTCCGTCCTTCTGGTAAGTAGTAACAACGCTGGTATGGAACGGACATCCCGGTGCCCCTTCCGGCCAGTAGGGTGAGGCTGCATCCAAGGTATAGGTCAGGTCAACAACTTTCATCTTGCCTTCACGAACCTCGTACCAGCACGGGGCAGACCCAGATCGTGTCATTCTTTGCCCATCATGCGCACGCAGGGAGTCTAATTGACGGTCTTGGCGTCATCAACACGGTTCGATGGCACCTTCCCGTTTCGCACGGCGTCACGGGAAACCCTTCTGCGACACCGGCAGGCAAACGGTTATGACGAATTGCCGGAGTAACTCTAGATCGCCACCTTGATGTCGTCGCCTTCAATCTGGACAGGATAGGTGTCCAGCTTCAGCAGGCTGTCTTCAAGGTTTTCACCGGTGCGGACATTATATTGCCACATATGCCAGGGGCAGGTCACAACGTCGCCTTCCAGCATACCTTCTCCGAGAGGACCGCCCTGATGAAGGCAGGTGTTGCCCGTTGCATACACAGTTCCATTCACATTGTACAAGGCGATCGACCTCCCATTGACCTCGACAGCCTTTGCAATTCCGGGATCCAGCTCAGACAAACTTGCTACTTTCACAAATTCAGCCATAGCTCCCCCATCATTCAAAATTAGAGAGTCACTCTCCGTCTGCTTCAATTGCTGGCTTAGTCTTTAGAATATTCTGCAGGCGTTTGAATCCATTACAATCGATTGTCCCGGCCTTTTTCCCAACCCCACCGGAACCGCTCTTCCCGCGACCAGCCCCCTGGCACGCTCTGCAATTACAACTGCAATTTTCGGTCATAATTATACCGCTAGAAAGGAAACGTAGACTACCATTCAATAAGCCCTAGCGTGAGGGGAACAGGCCATCCCTCTTGCTGACCCTAGTGCTTTTTGATTTCGTTTCGAACCTTCTCGGCCGCCGCAGACTCTCCTGCCGCTTTAAGAGCATTGGCTTCGGCCTGGTAGGCTTGCCAGTAGTCCGGAACAATTCTCCGAGCGGCGTGAAATTGGGCAGCTGCCTGACGGTATTCGCCAAGCTTCATCAAGCAGGTCCCCAGATAGAAATGCGCAATGACGTCCTGAGGGTTCACCGTTACTGACTGCTGAAAATATTCTGCCGCGGTGGAGTAATCGCTTTGCGGAAAATAAATAGCGCCCAGCGCATCGCTGGGCTGCGAACTGTCCGGCGCAGCGACCTGCGCTTTCCTGAAGTCCTCAATCGCTGCCTGCTTATTCCCCATCCGCAATATGATTCGCCCTACTGCCAGGTAATAATCATGATCCATATTTAGTGGCCACGAGCTGTTCTGATTCAGTCGCCTGGCGGTTTTGTATTCCTCCAAGGCGCCTTTCAAGTCACCACGCTCATATTCGAGGACAACCCCTCGCGCCATATGCAACAAGGGAGAATCGGTTGATTGGGTCAACGAGTAATGGATCAGAGTGTTGTTATCACGCCAGCGCGGGACGGCTCGCACCGTCTGAACAGCGCAAAAAAATACCACCAGAAGCACAGTGCAGGCAGCGACCGGATGCAGCCTGAGCGGAGGAACTCCGCGCGGAAGCCATCCAATCAGCATATAAGCCACGGCAAGGCACGGACCAATCGAGGGGAAATAGAGGAAGCGGTCGGCCACCAGAGGAAAGCTGAGCTGGCGGATGTCGAGCACCGGCAGCAGCGTTATCGGCCACCATGCAATCAGAAAGGCCAGCACGGGCTCGCGTTTGCGCAGCCGGAGTGCCCCGCCCATGCACAGCAATGTGACCCAGGGCCACGGTGAAAGCAAGCTGGGACCCAGGTAAAACATCCGGAAGGCATTCAAGTGGACAGGCCAGAACAGGACTTTTGTATCCTGCCCCAGCAGGCCCAGGGAGGCACTGACAACGCGCAGGTGGAGTTTCCAAAAGTGACCGTTTTGTGTGATATAGCCCAGCATCTGACGCCGTACGACCAGATAAGCTGCCGTGGCCACCACATAGGGCCACCACAGTCTCGCTCGGCGAGTCCAGCGTTCAGACTTGCCCAGGAAGAACCAGTAAGTCAGGATCAGAAACGGAAAGCTGAGTGCCATCTCCTTAAAGAAAAGAGCAACGAAGTATGACAGGCCTGCCAGCACATGGCGTCGGACGCATTTTCCGCCATTTTCTTCAGCAAGCAGGAACAATACGAACGCCAGAAGCGTAAAAAAGGCAAAACCAATATCGGGAAGGGCCGAAATCCAGGCCACAGCCTCCACGTGGACAGGGTGAAGCCCCCAGATTAGCGCGCCAGTGAAAGCAACGACATCGTTCTTGAAGAGCTCCCGCGCCAAACGATACACAAGCCAAACGGAAAGCGCGCAAAGCACCAGATTCAGGAAGTGAAATATCGCCGGGTCGGGTCCGCCGATTCGATATAGAACCCAGTAGCAGACAAACTGCAGTGGGCGGTAGAAATTGGTTTTGCCGCCCTGAAAGGACCAGACCGAGCCTGTGAAAATCTGCTTCCAGAGGTGGGAATTCAGGATGAAGGCGTTCTGAATGATTTGTGGATTGTCGTCATAAACAAAGCCATTGGCCAGCGTGCCGGAAAAAACTGTAAAAGTGCCAGCTGCCAGAATCACGCCTGCCAGCAGGCGATGCTTTGCAATCCGCTCGCTCAATTCATAGAACAACTGGGAACTCCGGCCGGCCGACCACGCACGAAGTTTATAAACCGAAGGCTCTGAAGGCCGCACGCTGACGGCGCTTCAGCACTTTGCGAATGGTCTTTACTAAGCTCCCGGTTTGGTTCCATGGACCAGGAGCGCTCCAACCTGATGAAATTTCCTCATCTGTTCGGCGTCTCGAAACCACCGTCCGGAATAATTGTCCGGGACGGGAGTTGGATCTGGAATCTGCCGGTGTTCGACGTTTGCAAATCCTGCATCGCGATAAAACGACACCCATTGCGCGGTTGAAAGCAGGTGCGTCGGAATATTTACAACTGGGCCCCACTGGTGCGAGTAAGGATTCTCAACGTAATAGTTGATGAGGATCCAGGCGTTTCCGCCAGCTCCAAGAACACGGAACATCTCCCGAACACTTGCCACGGGATCCTGCCAGTAATACGCCGACTCCACGGAAATGATCTTGCTGAAGGACCCGTTATCACACGGAATTCTATCGGCAGCGCCCTCCATGAAGTTGAGGTTGCCGTATTCCCTTCCCGCGGCCTGCGCGCGCCGGAGCATTTCCGCGGAAATGTCCATGCCCACCACTCGGCCTTCGGGCACTAGGCGGACAATCCGGCGGCATAGCCATCCACTGCCACAGCCAAGATCTAGAATCCGATCGTCGGATTTCAGATCCATCATCGGCAACACCGGCTCCGTAATGGGAAGATGGTGGTCTTCCATCTCCTCCCCAAGGCCAGCTTCCGCCCACTGGTCAAATTCGTTTCGAACTTTAGTTTCGGCCTGAGTATCCATCCTAGTCATCTGTCACTCTTTGTAAATTATGTCATGGAATGCAACGGGTCCCACAAAGCAGATCCATACATCCAAGGCCGTACCACATCCACAGAAAATGAAATCAGGGCACGCTCGGAAACGAGTTCACGCGTTTGTAGCGGAATGACGATTATAACGAACCCGTCGCCAAGGAGCAAAAATGTGGAGCTCGGTGTAAAAATGAACCTCGCAGATGGTATGATGTTTCAGCTTGGAGGTAAATACGCCATCGTGTTGTAGAAACTTCAACCAGGGTTGATCTCAGGAAGTGCCGGATATGATCGAAATCATGATGAAGAATATTGAAGCCTGCAAGAGCTCATTGGCCGATGCGGTGCGAGGAATCCAAAGTTTCAAGACGTTCTTTCTGGCAGCCACAACAGATTTTCAGAATATCGCGTCTGTTGCTCCCAGTTCGCGACATCTGGCTCGTGCCATGCTACAGGGACTGCCTATCGACGAAGCCAGAGTCGTCGTCGAACTTGGCGCCGGCACAGGAGCCATCACCCGTGTGCTGCTTGAACACCTTCCGCCGCAGGCGACCCTCCTGGCATTTGAAATCAATCCAGAATTTATCAGCTATATGCAAAAGAGTTTTTCCGACCCGCGACTGGTGCTGCTGAACGCTCGGGCTGAAAACCTTGGCCGCGAACTACGCCGCCTCGGCCACACCCGGGTTGATGCTGTCGTCTCCTCGCTCTCCCTCCGCTTCATGCCGGATCATCGCCAGCGGATCCTGCACGACGTACTCGCGCCTTTCATGGACGAAAGAAGCGTGTACACGCAATACCAGTATATACATGGCCTGCGCTTCGAAAACGGGAAGCTTCTGCGACACTCTTCTCTGCCGTTCCTGCGCGAGTATTTTGGTTCTATCCAGTGCCAGACCATCTGGCGAAATCTTCCTCCAGCGCAAGTTTTTACCTGCCGTGACAGGTTCCCTGACAGACATGCAGTCAAGGTTCGCTCCAGGCGAAGGCGTCGAAAAGCAGGCACGCTGGCTGGCGAACAGGTGTGACATCCCCTGTACCGCTCTCCCAAAGAGGATAGACGCACATGAGATGGATTGATGTCGTGATTCTGGCTGCGGTTCAAGGCCTGACAGAACTTCTCCCTGTTTCCAGTTCCGCCCACGTAATTGTCACAGCGAAGCTCCTGCACGAAAACATGTCCACTCCGACCAACGCCCTTTTGCTGGTGATGCTGCACACGGGAACGATGTTCGCCGTTCTCGCCTATTTCTGGCAGCAGTGGAGGGACACCTTCTTTTCGTCATGGGTAGCTTTTTACCGCTTTGCGCGGATGGTCTTCGTATCCTGCTTTCTGAGCGGTGTAGTTGCAGTCCCCCTGGTGCTGCTGATCGAGCACATCCTGAGCCACGGTAATCATCACGCCGAAGTTGAGGCCTTATTTAACAAACTCAACTGGATCGCCCCAGCGCTCGCAATCGCCGGCATTCTGACCCTGTGGGCCGGCCTGCGCGAAGCACGTGACCCCGAAGCGCAATCGGGAACGAAGGGCCGTGGAATCAACTGGCGCCAAGCCGTGGTCATGGGAATGTTGCAGGGCGCCGCAATACCCTTCCGCGGATTTTCCCGTTCGGGATCGACGATTTCTGGTGCACTGCTGGTCGGCGGAGACCGCATGCCAGTGGAATCCTTTAGCTTCGCCATCGTTGTCGCTATTACTCCGCTAGCCATAGCCCGTGAATTCTACCGGGTGCTGCGCGACAACGCGCCTGCCGGAATTCACTTGAACCTGGGTTCAACTCTGGCACCTAGCCTGCTGGGCATGGTTTGCGCTTTCCTTGCTGGGCTGATCGCACTGAAATGGCTCTCCCGCTGGCTTGAACAGGGACGCTGGTACTGGTTTGGGATTTATTGTCTGGTAGCTTCTACCATGGTCATGATGCTCTATTTGCGCGGATGGTAGGGGCTAGGAGCGACCTCGGTATGAATATGGCCTTGCCCTGACTCACAAATCAGGGCGAGTGCATGTCTACCAGGATTCTCGCGGCTTACTTCTCCACTTTAGCCAGCAGTTCCACAAACTTCTGCTCTCGTTCTTTCTGATTGAGCCCTAGGTGTTTCTCCATCACCTGCGTGGTGTTCATGGAGCAAAATTTGGGTCCGCACATGGAGCAAAATGCAGCGTCTTTGTAGTACTCGTCGCCCAGGGTTTCATCGTGCATCGAACGAGCCATCTCCGGGTCGAGCGAAAGCTCGAACTGCTTGTTCCAGTCAAAGAGGAAGCGGGCGTACGAAAGAGCGTCATCCCGGTCGCGAGCGCCGGGCCGTTTGCGAGCGACGTCCGCGGCGTGGGCCGCAATCTTGTAGGCAATGATGCCCTGCCTCACGTCGTCCTTATTAGGCAGGCCCAGATGTTCCTTGGGCGTTACATAACAGAGCATGGAAGCACCGTGCCAGCCGATCATCGCCGCACCGATGGCAGAGGTGATATGGTCATAGCCGGGTGCGATATCCGTAACCAGCGGTCCCAGTGTGTAGAACGGAGCTTCGTGGCAAAGTTCCATTTCCTTATCCACCTGGAGCTTGATCTGGTCAAGCGGAATGTGTCCAGGACCTTCGATCATCACCTGGACGTCATATTCCCAAGCTTTGTTGGTCAGTTCACCCAACACCTTGAGTTCCGCAAACTGCGCTTCGTCGCTGGCGTCAGCCAGGCATCCGGGCCGTAACCCGTCACCCAATGAAAAGGAGACATCGTATTTTTGGAAAATCCGGCATATGTCCTCAAAATGCGTATAGAGAAAGTTCTCTTTGTTGTTTTCCGCACTCCACTGCGCCATGATGGCACCGCCCCGGCTGACAATTCCGGTGATGCGATGGCGCGTGAGTGGGATAAATTCCCGCAGCACCCCGGCGTGGATGGTCATGTAATCAACGCCCTGCGCAGCCTGCTCCTCGATGACCTCCAGCATGATCTCCGGAGTGAGATCGCGGACCCGCTTCACACGTGAAAGAGCCTCGTAAATTGGTACGGTGCCGATGGGAATAGGGCTGTGGCGCAGGTTCGATTCCCGGATGGCATGAATGTCGCCGCCGGTTGATAGATCCATCGCCGTGTCGGCGCCGAAATGCACAGCGGCGTGGAGTTTCTCCAGTTCCTCCTGAAGATTGGACGCGGTAGCAGAGTTCCCAATGTTCGCATTGATCTTGCATTTCGAGGCGATCCCGATGCACATGGGTTCGAGCTCGACATGGCGGATGTTGGCAGGAATAATCATGCGCCCGAACGCGACTTCCGAACGGATGAGTTCCGGCAAAAGGCCTTCACGCTTTGCCACGAACTCCATTTCTTCTGTTACTACGCCCTGGCGAGCGTAATGCATCTGGGTCACGATGGGGCCAGTTCGTTTTTTGACCCACTCACTCCGCAATGGATGCAGCATGCTATTTCCCCTTCTCTTTTGATAAAAACGCCCCGGTACAAATCGTCAACTACTGGACGCGTGATGGGCCTGGAGGCGGACCTTCAGAAGAACCGCCATCCAGGCGCTTGCGCCCGCCATAACCATCTTCCAGCCCGTGCCAGTATTCGATTCGGGCCTCTCCTTGTTTCCAGCACAAGAAAGCTTCCTGGCCCTCAATCATGCTGGGAAAATCGATCAGCCCTTCGTCAATATCCTTGACCAGGCAGCCAGTTTCCTGAATCTTGGTGATTGTTTCTACAATTCTGGCTGAGGCCTGATCGCGCTCTGCTTTCTTCTTAACGAGATCTGAATAAGGCGGATACGATCCCCCCAGGACCATAATTCGAGAGCCAGCCTTGCTCAGTTCCACCTGCGCTGCGTCCACGGTCTGTTTATGCTCCTGAGCCACCTTCAGAAACTCTTCAATCATCGGCAGGAGTTGCTCCGCCTCATGACGGCTGAAATACTTTTCTGACATAACAATCGCGTCCAGGCGCCTTCTTGCAGAACTTGCGACGGATATTTCTTTTTTCTTCCTTACCCGCTTACAACTCTGACAGGCAGGCCAAAAGCCTTCCTCGGCCACCAGCCATTATGTCTCTACACAATCTCCAGCATTCGATCAAGTGCCACACGCGCCCAGCGCCGGGTCTCTTCATCCACCTGAACACGGTTCACCACTTGACCGGCAAGCAGGCTCTCCAGCACCCAACACAGGTGCTGCGGCGAGATTCGATACATCGTACTGCAAAGGCAGCCGCAATCATCTAGCGAAACGACAAACCGGTCAGGATGCTCCTGTGCCAAACGTTTCA
>JAJYJL010000327.1 GCA_021789565.1 Acidobacteriota bacterium | reverse complement strand
TCCTCACCTCCAAGCACGGCAGCGTGCTGGAGCACGCCGTGTGGAACCTGCTGATCACCGGGGTCAGCCGCTCGCTGACGCATGAACTGGTGCGCCACCGCGCGGGTTTCGGCTATTCGCAGCTCTCGCAGCGTTATGTGGATGAAGGCGACGCCCGCTACGTGGTGCCGCCGCTCTACCAGGAAAACGAAGAGCTGCGGAAGAAGTGGCAGGAGACGATTGACCTGGTCCGCAAGGCCTACGCCGAGCTGGCGGAGGCTACCAGCCAGTACGTCCAGGAAAAGCAGCCCGAGATGGCTCCGCGCGACCGCCGCAAGTGGGCCCGGCAGGCCGCCCGCTCCGTTCTGCCCAACGCCACCGAAACCAAAATCTTTGTCACCGGCAACGCCCGCGCCTGGCGGCACTTTCTGGAACTTCGCGGTTCGCCGCACGCCGATACTGAAATCCGATTGCTGGCGGTGGAAGTCTGCCGCGTCCTCAAGAAGGAAAGCCCCAACATCTTCCACGATATCGAAATCTACGAAGAAACGGACGGCATGCCCGCCGTCCGCGTCACCCACTCCAAAGTGTAATTTGCTGCATGTCAGGCCGGCGCCGGAGCTGCACTCCGATGCCGGTCCGGTGATGCGTATTTCCCAAATGCCCGCCACGCCGACTGCCAGCAGCTAAAACTGTGTTTCGCTGCGGCCACTCCGACCGTGACGTTCTCTTATTTTGATGGCGCAATGTAGCTGAGGTCGGAGCGGTACCTCAGGATTTCGCCGCTCTCGCTCCTAAGATTCTTGTCGAACACATGGATCAATGCCTCAAACCCCGCTTTGCCGTAAACTTTTTCAAGCATCGCGCGGAAGGATGGACTCGGCTCCTGGAAATCGGCCCAATTTGGGTGGCCGGTTGCCAGAACGAGCTCTGGATAATCGCCTCCATCCACCAGTTCGTACCAGTCGGATTTTCCCCCTGGCCAGTTTGTCTTCTGGATGGCGGCGGATGCCTGCTTGATGACTCCCATCACGGCCTGCACGCCCCCCGGCTTGAGCTGGAAGAAAGTAAGGTCCGTGAGTGGCGTCGGCGGCTGGCTCGGATTTTCCGGAGCACTCACTTCGGGCTGGAATTCATAGTATGAGCGCTCGATCGATTCCGTGTAGGGCGCGACAGTCGCCTCGATCTCCTTGTTAACTTCCACGTCGAGTTGGGCCACACTGTCAAAGTCCTTCCAATCGTGTCCGAAACTTCCAACGTAATACTGGCCGGTGTGTTTGCCGGCGATGATCGACCAGGTGTAATAGGTGAAAGGGATATTGTGTTCATGTTCCCAGGCGTGGAAGCGCTTCACGGCCGCTTCCCATTGCTGTCCTTCACCCGTCTTGACTTTGATTCTGATGACCACGCCGATGGTTTTGGGATGTGTCTGCGCGCTCGCGGGCAGCACCGCCGCGACCGCAAATAGAGCCAGAATTAACGAAAACTTCTTCTTCATGATGTTCCCCTCCAGCGTTAAAGTTTTTACTGCACTTCAGTTTTGGCTTAGCTCTTTCCCCTGTGGTCTTGCAAACCTGGTCAGCACGGTGCGTCGAACTTTCCGCGCGCCCCGTGTCCTTTGCTCCGGTGGCGGCCCGAGTGCCGGATGCGGCGGCGGTTTTCATGCCCGTTCCGCCACCTCGCCCGTTCAGGCCAGGACCTGATAAAACAAATCCTTCCCCATCTCCAAATGGCCGGACACATGGCAATGGTAGAGCCAGATGCCGGGATTATCGGGCTTCATGTCCACGGTCAGCGTCTGCGCAGGAGCGAGGGAAAAGGACGTCCGTGCGCGAGCCGTTCAGGAGCACCGTATTGCCGTGCCTTTGGGCTGTGTGATAGTTATTGAAATCGCCCATCGTTGCGACATACCACCGCACTGGGTTGCCTTGCCTGACGGTCATCAAGGGCATGGTGCGGAACAAGTACCCGTTGATGGCGCACATGAAATTAGAGGTGCCAAAGGTGGTTCCGGTGATCATGGGCCTACGTTTATGCCTGTTCACGCCCTTCGGGTCGCTGCAGTAGGTGTTGAGGTTGTGTTCGAGGTACCAACTGGCATTTTCGTTGTACATCAGGTACAAGTTGAAAAATTCCCGGTCCGCGTCTTTGGGCCTTCCGTCCGGTCGTGCCATGCCGTGCCGCGTGACCGTGATGAAGCCCGCAAGGCCGCTGTCGGTATCCCGCATTTCCTCCACGTGCGAGTGGTGCGAGTGGTATAGCCAGCCAACGGAACTCGGATCGTTCGGCCCCGGCCCGGCACGCTCCGGAACCGGCCAGGTGTAAACGACCGTCTTGCCCGGCGGCACGGCCGCCCCCGGCTTTTGGCCCATCGGCCCGCCGCCGTTATATTGGGCCCCCTCCGACGTTTTTTCGTAAAAGATGCCGTGAGGATGCATGCTGTACGGTCGCGAGGTGTTGTTCTTGAACACCACTACTCGGATGGTGTCGCCTACTTCGGCCCGCAGCGACGGTCCCAGGATGCCCGTGTGGGCCTCTTCCGACGGCCGCGGCTTGAGGTGTGTGAAGGCGCCATCGGTGTATTCGCGATAGACCGCCTTTCGATAAACCTTCCCGATCCGGTGTGGGCCGCTCTTGACAAAGTTCGCGGCGACGCCCTCAAACATCTTGCCGGTGAACTGGTTGATGCCGCTCGGCGCGTAGTCCCACTCGATTTCGTCGGCGGCAACGTAGTAATTGCGAACCTTGCCGGCCGTGGAGGCTGGCTGTCTTGCTTTTGCCCAACCCGCCCTGGCAAAAGCGCCGGCCACACCGGTCCCCATAAAGTTCCTTCTGTTCGTAGCTCCCCTCCCAGAACATTAAGAATTATCGATCCACTTACAAGAACAACTTCTAAAGGGCCCAAGTGCGGGTAGCTCTTAAAAGCCAGGCGGTCTCCTCTTATTATTCTTGCCCTGTTCTGACATGCCTCCGCGCCCCTATTTGATTCCCACCACCATGGAATCCGGCCCGACGAGATGTTCAACATAAGTTTCTTTGAATCCGACTTTACGCATCCAGCCGCAGCAGTCGGCCCCGGTATAGTCGAATCCTCCCGGAGTCTCGATCAGCATGTTCAGGCTCATCAGCAGGCCAAAGGCGTTCTGGCGGCGCTCGTCATCAATCAGCGCCTCATAGACAATCAATGAGCCGCCTTTGGGAAGTGCCTTCGCGGCCTTCGAGAGCAGCATCATTTTTTCTTCCAGGTTCCAGTCGTGCAGGATGTGTCCCATCACCAGCACGTCGGTTTCCGGCAGCGGGTCTTCAAAGAAGTTGCCGACCTGGAAAGTGAGGCGTTTTTGCAGGCCGAAAGAATGGATGTATTGTTCGAAAATCGGCTGCACGATGGGCAGGTCGAATCCCTTGCCGGTGACGTGGTCGTGCGCCAGCGCAACCTGCGTGGCCAGCCCGCCCTGCGCCGTGCCAACGTCCACAAAAGTGTTGTACTTGTTCCACGGGAACTTGCGGGCAATGGCGATGGCCGATGGCATGCTGATCCCGGTCATTGCACTCAGAAAGGTTCGCAGGCGCTGGGGATCGGAATAAAGTGCATCAAAGGTGTTTCCTCCACCGTTGTCTTTGTTCTCGTTCTGAGGCTTGCCGGTCCGCAAGCCTTCCGTCAGCGATCCCCAATGGCTGTAAAGCCGTGCGTTGGCCATTTCCAGCATTCCGCCGATATAGCTGGGCTTGTTTTTGTCCAGAAAAATGTTGGACTCGTGGGTGTTGGAATACCGCCCGTCGTGCCGGTTCAGCATGCCCATGGCCACCAGCGCGTCAAAAAAGTCCCGTGCGCTGCGAGGATGCACCCCCGCTGCCTGGGTGAGATCGTCGCAGGAAAGCGGCCCGTGGGCAAGATGCGTAAACACGCCCAGCTCAACCGCGCTCAAAAGCGTTTTCGATCCCCAGAATCCCAGACCGATCTGCAGGATGGTCTCCGGCGTCACCGCCGCATGCGTTTCAAAAGTCGGTGTGTTTTGCCCCAAAGATGTACTCATGATTCGCCCCCAACTGAGTTGATTTCCTGCCCCAAACAGGAATGATGGGAAAATCTTACCTGAAGTGGTTCGTTCCGTCCACAGGCTTTGCTAGGCGGCAGTGACTCAGTTTGTCGTAGCGCCGACCTTCAGGTCGGCATTTTGGAGTCGTGCCGCGGTAAACTATAATTGAAAGGGTGCCACGCTGTTCTCCAAGGAGATGAACGTCACAAGGTTGTTCGCGTTCATGGATCGGGGCTGGCCCACGGGGGCTCGATGGATTTCTACCAAACTCAGCAAACCGTCGATAAGATTCTGGAGGGCCACCGGAAAGGCTACTCCGACATTCAGCAAACGGCGAACCTCTTGGAGATTTTTTGGGGTAAGCAAACCGAGGACACTCGTAACGACATGGTTGCAATAATGTGGAACGCTCTTGCCACCGAGCCGCTCCAACCGCTTCCACCTGCTGGCAATATATCTCCCAACATTCAGCGTGTCCTAATCCGGTCTATAGCCACGTTTGGCCCCACAGCCGAGCTCCCTGCGAGAGTATTCGGGCGCCTGACATGGAATGACGCCCCCGCCTCGATGGAGTTCTGGGCGCAGCATCTGTGCAACGAGCTCTCCTATTCGATGCTCCATAAGGCGAACCGGCTTGCCCAAGCCACTCTGGACCAGGCAAAGGCCTATTGCGTCACCTATACCTACGCACAGGGGAGTCAGCTTACCGGAACCGAATTTCCGCAATGCATTGTAGATGCGGTGAAGGATCTCGAAAAGACAATTGACTACATCGAGTATGAGCGTTTCGCATCTAGCCTAAAGGAGGCTCAACAAAGGCCCGAGCGAGAAGCGGTGGAGGAAGATGTCCTTTTTGCAGTCCCTGGCGTGCCCAAGGTGGTGGCGGCAGCAATGAAGCGGGCGAAGGACTATCTCGAGGGTAGCGGTCCTTTCGACGCAAAGACCGCTGCTGACCTCATCAGGACATCAATGGACGAAGCCCATCGCGTCGTGGTCTCTGAGCTCGAAAGGATGACGGGGCGAAGGTGCGAACGTGAAGTTAAGGACGGCTCAAGGCGGGCTTACATGCGCGACGTCGACTTCATCACTCGTCCAGAGGAAGCATTCTTTAGTGCCATTTACACACTTCTTTCGGATGCGGCAACGCACAGGCTCCTTGCGCCCAAGGAAACGGTTCTAGTTATGAATATCACCGTAGAGAATTACCTTCTGCTTCTCTTTCGGAGGCTTGACGCGCAAAAAACGTCTTTGCCGCAGCGGGGTTAACAGTGGTTGCCGTCGACAATCTGATTACGCTACGCGAGCCAACCAAACCCATGCTCATCGAAGCCGCGTCTGCTGGTTTCTACGAGCCGTCCGACCCGTCCAACAAAATAATAAAGATGCAGCCGGCAAGCACGAGACGCTATCCGCGCCTGCAAATTCTCACGATCGCTGAACTGCTCGCGGGACGGAAGATCGAATTCCCTACCGGCCCCGTCGGTCGAGAGGCGACCTTCGCCGAAGCCGAACGCAAGAGCAAATCCGAACAGGAGAAACTCTTTTAAAGAGGCGATCTTCATGGTGCGAGCAGGCGACCCGAATTCTCCCAAACCTGGCATTTCCGGCACGCTCCCACGCACTGCCCTCGAATCCGCGCAGGAACTGTGCTGGGACGCCTGGGAGTTTCTCTCTTCCAAAAAACGCATCGAGCTGGCGAGGAAAGCGCTGAAACTCTCTCCCGACTGCGCCGACGCATATGTGATCATTGCAAACGAGACCAAGGGTCTCAAGCGGAGAGTGGAGCTTTATGCCAAAGGCGTTGAGGCAGGGGAACGGGCGCTCGGGCCAAAAGCCTTCAAAGATGACGTCGGGCACTTTTGGGGACTCTTGTGCACCCGGCCCTACATGCGAGCCCGGGTTGGACTTGCTGAATCACTATGGGAGATGGGGCGGCACGACGAGGCGATTGTGCACTGTTCCGAAATGCTGCGACTTAATCCCGGGGATAATCAGGGCGTGCGCTACGTGCTCGTCCGCTATCTTTTGGGAAAAGATCGAGATTCGGACGCGGTAGAAATCATGAATTTCTACGAGGGCGACGGATCCGCGGATTGGAATTATACCTGGCTCCTGATTACGCTTCGCATGGAAGGTGACAGCGAGAGGACCCGCGACCTTCTTCGGTCTGCAGTTCGGGGCAATTGCCATGTTCCGGCCTTCCTTCTCGGGAAGAGGCCCTTGCCTCAGGTGCTGCCGGAGGAATTAACATTTGGTTGTGAGAGTGAGGCCGTTCATTACGCGGCCACTTACTCCATCCTTTGGAGGAAAAGCCGAGGAGCGTTGGAATGGCTTGAGCGGCAGATGAAATGGGACGAATAAGGTCGTGCTGAAGAGTTGTGCGCGTTCAGCGCATTACTCTGCGGGTTTTCGGTGAATCCCTTGGGGAAGTCCCTCACCCGGTCGCTGGCGCGGCCACCCTCTCCCGGAGGGCGAGGGCTGAAATTATTATGATGGGGCGGGCTCTTGTGGCACGAGTAAACTCGTGCCCTCCTAATGCCGCACACCTTCCGGGTTTTCGGTGAATCCGTTGGAAAAAACGCAGACTTCGAACCGCACGAAGTCTACGCTACGCGCCTCGCCCGTCATTCCGAGCGCCGCGAGGAATCTGCTTTGTTCGTCTTCACGAAGATACGCCAGATGCCTCGCGGAGTTTACCCTGAGCCCCAATGCAGATTCCTTGTCCCGATGAACCCCATCGGCACTCGGAATGACAGGTGCGGGGCTCAGCATGACGGGTGGCTCTTTTTCCGCATTCTGCTAAAAGCAGATTCTTCGGCCCAAAGCCGGCCTCAGAATGACGTGTGCGGCGACTGCCCTTCCTTAGGATGACATCGCGCAAGTGGTTCTTCAGCAACCCTCTAAGCTTACGTCCCGGCGGCCTTCTGGTATTTGGCCATGTGCTCCTGCATGGTTTTATCGCCGGGATCGAGCGCCAGCGCTTTCTTCTGTGTTTCCACGGCCTGCTGGTATTTGCCGTTCTGGTAAAGCGCCTCGGCGAGGGTATCGATGAAGGCCGCTTCCTTCCAATGGCTAAATTCGACAGCCTGCTGTGCCTCCGCCAGAGCTTCCGCGGGATGGCGGTAGCGGGCGTCATCGGCGGTGGCCAGCAGCCAGGCCAGGTTGTTGCGGGCCTCGGCAAGGTCCGGCTTCAGGTGGATGGCTTCCTGGTAATGCTGGATGGCTTCCGGATAGAGCTTCTGCCGGGCGCAAAGATCGCCGAGCATCAGTTGTGTTTCCGAGGTCCGGGGATTCTGGCCGACAAGAGCTTCCAGCAGTTTGCGGGCTTTGACCGGCTGGCCTTCCCGCGCGTAGGCGGCCGCCAGGCCCAGTTGCGCCGCCGGCGAGCCGGGGCTGAGGCTCAGCGCCTGGCTGTAATCGCGGATGGCATTGCTGAACTGGTTCCGGCTGAGGTAAATCGCGGCCAGCGCTTCGTAGGGACGTTCATCGCGCGGGTATTCGCGCGCCGCCTGCTGGAAAAGCTGGAGGGCGCGGTCGTCCTGATGTTGCGCCCAGAAGCGGCGGCCTTCGGCGATCAGCCGCGTGACCTTCTGCGTGGCTCGATAGTGCTCCGCCGTGGCGAACATGGCCAGCGCCACAATGGCGATGGGAACAATCACCACCGCCTGGGGAAGCCGGGCGAAAATCCACCTGGATTGCCGCCAGGGCAATGGAGGAGGAATCAGCAGGGCCAGCACGATGCCGCCCGCCAGGCCTCCTGTGTGTCCCCAGTTA